>JAIRMC010000109.1 GCA_031258965.1 Azoarcus sp.
CCGGATCGAGACGCGCGGCGGCGGCGCGAAACGAGGATGACCATGCAAGCCGACCGCGGCGAAGAACTCCGACAACTGCTCGCCCGCCGCATTCTGGTGCTCGACGGCGCGATGGGCACGATGATCCAGCAGCACGCGCTCTCCGAGGCCGATTATCGCGGCGCGCGCTTCCGCGACCATCCCAGGGAACTCAAGGGCGACAACGACGTCCTCACGCTCACGCGCCCCGACATCGTCGGCGGCATCCACCGCGCCTATCTGGAAGCCGGGGCCGACATCATCGAGACCTGCTCCTTCAACGCCACGCGGGTATCGCAGGCCGACTACGGCCTGGAAGCCATCGCCCGCGAGCTGAACGAGGCGAGCGCCCGGCTGGCGCGCGAACTGTGCGACGAATTCACCGCGCGCACGCCGGAAAAACCGCGCTTCTGCGCGGGGGTGATCGGTCCCACCTCGCGCACGCTGTCGATCTCGCCCGACGTAAACGACCCCGGCTACCGCAACATCGAATTCGACGAACTCGCCGCCGATTATTTCGAAGCCGCCAGCGGACTGGCGGACGGCGGCGCGGACTTGCTGCTGGTCGAAACCATCTTCGACACGCTCAACGCCAAGGCGGCCCTGTTCGCCATCGAAAAACTGTTCGACGAGCGCGGCCAGCGGCTGCCGGTCATGATCTCCGGCACCATCACCGACGCCTCGGGGCGCACCCTCTCGGGGCAGACGGCGGCGGCGTTCTGGCATTCGCTCGCGCACGCGCGGCCCATCTCCTTCGGCTTCAACTGCGCCCTGGGCGCGAAAGACTTGCGCCCGCACGTCGCCGATCTCGCCGCCCGCTGCGACACCTTCGTCTCCGCCCATCCCAACGCGGGCCTGCCCAATCCGCTCGCGCCGACCGGCTACGACGAAACGCCGGAACAACTCGCCGCCGAGATGGGCGGCTGGGCGCGCGCCGGGCTGGTGAACATCGTCGGCGGCTGCTGCGGCACCACGCCCGCGCACATCGCGGCGCTGGCCGGAGCCGTTGCGAAGCTCGCGCCCCGCAAGCTCCCGGAAATCGCGCCGCGCCTGCGGCTCGCCGGGCTGGAAGCCTTCGAGGCCGGGGCGGACAGCCTTTTCGTGAATGTCGGCGAGCGCACCAACGTGACCGGCTCGCGCGCCTTCGCCCGCATGATCGTCGAAGGGCGCTTCGATGACGCGCTCGCCGTCGCCCGCCAGCAAGTCGACAACGGCGCCCAGATCATCGACATCAACATGGACGAAGCGATGCTCGATTCGCCCGCCGCGATGGCGCGCTTCCTCAAACTCATCGCCGCCGAGCCGGACATCGCCCGCGTGCCGGTCATGATCGACTCCTCGCGCTGGGACGTCATCGAGGCCGGCCTGCGCTGCATCCAGGGCAAAGGCATCGTCAATTCCATCTCCCTCAAAGCGGGCGAGGCGGAATTCCTCCGTCAGGCGCGTCTGGCGCGGCGCTACGGCGCGGCGGCGGTCGTCATGGCCTTCGACGAAACCGGGCAAGCCGACACCTTCGCGCGCAAGACCGCCATCTGCCAGCGCGCCTACGACCTGCTCACCAAGCCCGAAACCGAAGGCGGCGCGGCCTTTCCGCCCGAAGACATCATCTTCGACGCCAACATCTTCGCCATCGCCACCGGCATCGAAACGCACGACAACTATGCCGTCGACTTCATCGACGCCGTGCGCTGGATCAGCGCCAACCTGCCGCACGCGCACACCTCGGGCGGCGTCTCCAACGTCTCCTTCAGCTTTCGCGGCAACGACGCCGTGCGCGAAGCCATCCACACCGTCTTCCTCTACCACGCCATCCGCGCCGGGCTGCGCATGGGCATCGTCAACGCCGGGATGCTCGGCGTCTACGACGACCTCGATCCCGTCCTGCGCGACAAAGTCGAAGACGTTGTCCTCAACCGCCGCGCCGGCGCGGGCGAAGCGCTCGTCGCCGTCGCCCAGACCCTCCGGGAAGGCAAAACGCGGGAAAAAGAACCGGGCGGCCCCAGCCTCGCCTGGCGCGACGCACCGCCGGAAGAACGTCTCAAACACGCGCTGGTGAAAGGCATCACCGACTTCGTCGAGGCCGACACGGAAGAACTGCGCGCGCGGCTGGAAGCCGAAGGAAAACCGCCGCTGGCCGTCATCGAAGGCCCCCTCATGGCCGGGATGGAAGCAGTCGGCGACCTCTTCGGCGCGGGCAAAATGTTCCTGCCGCAAGTCGTCAAATCCGCGCGTGTGATGAAGCAGGCGGTCGCGCATCTCGTGCCCCACATCGAAGCCGAAAAAGCGCGCGGCGGCAGCGCCAGCAAAGGCCGCATCATCCTCGCCACGGTCAAGGGGGACGTACACGACATCGGCAAGAACATCGTCGGCGTCGTCCTGGCCTGCAACGGCTTCGAGGTGATCGACCTGGGCGTCATGACCCCGGCGGACAGGATTCTCGCCGCCGCGCGGGAACACTCCGCCAACGCCATCGGCCTGTCCGGACTGATCACCCCCTCGCTGGAAGAAATGTGCTTCGTCGCCGCCGAAATGCAACGCCAGGGGCTGGACGTACCGCTCCTCATCGGCGGCGCCACCACCAGCCGCGCGCACACCGCCATCAAAATCGCGCCGAACTACACCCAGCCCGTCGTCTACGTGCCCGACGCCTCACGCGCCGCCAGCGTCGCCAGCGCACTGCTCTCCCGCGTCGGCGCGGAAGCCTTCAAAGCGCGGCTCGCCGAAGACTACGCGCAAATCCGCGCCCGGCACGCCGCCAGTCAGCAAGAAAGCCAGCTCCTGCCCTTGGCGCGCGCCCGCGTCAATGCCCTGCACACCCATTGGGAACCTTCCGCGCCGCCATCGTGCGACTGTGCCGCGCACGCCCGCATCGCCGCCGCGCGCTACCAGCCGCCGCGCCCGCGCATCTCCGGCGTGCGGGCATTCGATGTCGACCTCGCCGGGCTGCGCGACTACATCGACTGGGGGCCGTTCTTCCAGACCTGGGACCTGGCCGGGCGTTTCCCGCGGATCCTCGAAGACGCCGTCGTCGGCGAAGCCGCGCGCGCACTCTACGACGATGCCCTGGCCATGCTGGACGCACTCATCGCGGAGCGCTGGCTGCGCGCCCGCGCGGTCCTAGGCCTCTTCCCGGCCAACAGCCTGGGCGACGACATCGCCTTCTACCCCGACGAGCGCCGCCAAACCCCCACCATGATCTGGCACGGCCTGCGCCAGCAACGCGAACGCCCCGCGGGCAAACCGAACCTGTGCCTGGCCGACTACATCGCCCCCAAATCCTCCGGCGTAGAAGATTGGTGCGGCGCTTTCGCCGTCACCGCCGGACTGGGCATCGAAACCAAACTCGCCGAATTCGCCGCCGCGCACGACGACTACCGCGCCATCCTGCTCAAAGCCCTCGCCGACCGCCTCGCCGAAGCCTGCGCCGAATGGCTGCACGAGCGCGTCCGCAAAGAGTACTGGGGCTACGCCGCCGCCGAATCGCTCGACCACGACGGCCTCGTCCACGAACAATACCGGGGCATCCGCCCCGCGCCCGGCTACCCCGCCTGCCCGGACCACACCGCCAAGCGCGGCCTCTTCGCCCTGCTGGACGCCCCGCGCAACGCCGGCATGGCGCTCACCGAATCCATGGCCATGACCCCGGCGGCCAGCGTGGCCGGCTTCTACTTCTCCCACCCCGAAAGCCGCTACTTCGTCCTCGGCAAAATCGGCCGCGACCAGCTCGAAGACTGGGCCGGGCGCGCGGGCATGAGCGTGGAAGAAGCGGCGCGCTGGTTGGCGCCGCTGTTGTAAAAGGGCGGGTTTTGTCGGATTGCCTAGCATCCGGCGTGAGGCAGGCGAAGCGATCCAGCGAGCGGTGTGGGTGCCATGGCGCGCCCCCGCAAGCATCATGGAAATTTTGAATAAATATTATTACGAGACGCATAGCGCCGTAGCGTGCTATGCGCCGCACTGGTTTGCTGCCCCGGTTACGGATATTCTGGCTGCGTCTCGCAAATTTCCCCACTTCACCCTACTTTGCCCCCCCTATTAAGGTTATTTGTTAACTCATTCGCACATCTTGTCTGATTTTTAACGATTTTCGCAAAAACGCCTTAATCAGGATAATTTGTTTCGATAAAAATTTATTCCTTTTTACCGCAAAATAGCCGACAATTCGGATTCGCGTGAAAATCATGTGGGTTTTGGTGGTGCACAGTGCACCAAATGCGGGCAGGGGGAACAATGCTCCGGGATGTCCAGGGAACCACGGCGCTTAATCTCGATGCGAAGGGACGTCTTGCGATCCCGGCAAAGTATCGGGACGCGCTGGAAGATGGGAAAGTGACCATCACTGCCCATCCCCATGGCTGCTTGCTCATTTATTCCACGTCGGACTGGGTGCCGATCCGCGACCAGATCCGGGGCATACCCAGTCTCGACCTCGGCACGGCGTTATGGAAGCGGCTGTTCGTCGGCCACGCCCAGGACGAAACGCTCGACAACGCGGGCCGGGTATTGATCGCGCCATCACAACGGCAATACGCCGAGCTTGAAAAACAGGTCTGGCTGGTCGGGCAGTTGACGTATTTCGAGTTGTGGTCCGACGCAGGCTGGCAGCGGCAGTTGCAGTCCATGTCGGGCGCCGTGCCCCCCGGTTTTGAGAACCTTGTTTTGTGAGCGGACGGCCATGCATATCACCGTTCTGCTCCGGGAAGCGGTCGACGCGCTGGCGATCAAGGGTGGAGGCCTCTACGTCGACGGCACTTTCGGTCGTGGCGGACACAGCCGGGAGGTGTTGTCGAGGCTGGACGCGGCGGGCAGGCTCATCGCGCTCGACCGCGATCCGCAGGCGATCGCCGCCGGAGCCGGCATTGACGACGCGCGTTTCACGCTCGTCCATGCGCCGTTCAGCGACCTGGCCGGGGTGTTGGATCACCTCGGGGTAGACAAGGTTGACGGAGTGCTGCTCGATCTAGGCGTGTCCTCGCCGCAGCTTGATGAAGCGGCCAGGGGAATGAGTTTCAGGTTCGATGCGCCGCTGGACATGCGCATGGATACCAGCCGCGGCCAGACCGTGGCGCAATGGTTGGCGGAAGCTTCCGTCAGCCAAATTACAGAGGTGCTCAGGGAATATGGGGAAGAACGGTTTGCTCATGCGATTGCAAAGGCGATTGCAACTGCTCGGACAAGGGGAGCTGTTGCGACCACAGGACAACTTGCCGAGATCGTGGAACAGGCGGTCCGTACACGCGAGCCGGGGCAACACCCGGCGACGCGCAGCTTCCAGGCTTTACGGATTTTCATTAATCAGGAACTAGAGGAGTTGTCCCGCGTGCTGCCGGTTTGCGTGAAGCGCCTGCGCGCCGGGGGACGGTTGGTGGTGATCAGTTTCCATTCGCTCGAAGATCGTATCGTCAAACGCTTCATGCGCGACGAGGCGCGTCCGCCGCAATGGCCGGCGCGCCTGCCTGTGCGCACGGCGGATCTGCCGCCGCCACGGCTTGCCTTGGCCGGGCGGGCGCGGCGGCCCGGGGCGGGCGAGACAGCGGCCAATCCGCGCGCGCGCAGCGCGGTGATGCGGGTTGCCGAACGGCTGGGAGGGCTGGCGGCATGATTCGCTTCGATGCCTTCCTTGCCGCCCTGCTCATTGTGCTCGCCGCGGCCAGCGCCCTGGGGGTGGTTGCCTCGCAGCATGAAACCCGCAAGCTGCACGATGCCTTTGAACGCGAACAGAACCGCGCGCAAAGCCTGGATGTGGAATGGGGCCGGTTGCAGATCGAGCAAGGCTCGCTGGTCGATCATCGCCGGGTCGAGGAAATCGCGCGCGAAAAGCTGGACATGGCACCGCCGCAGCTCGGCCAGATTCTCGTGTTGGAGGACAGGCCATGAGCCGTGCGCGGAAAACCGTCACTTTCAACCACAATCCGCTGCTTCAACTCGGCTTGCCGCGATGGCGCGCCCGGCTGGTGCTGCTCACGCTGCTCGCGGGCATGGTCATGCTGCTCGGGCGCTCGTTGTATCTACAATGCTTCAATAAGGCGTTCCTCCAGGCCAGGGGCGAAGCGCGTTCCGCGCGGGTGCTGGAAGTCCCGGCCACGCGCGGACGCATTGCCGACCGCAATGGCAATTTGCTGGCGGTCAGCACGCCGGTGCGTTCGATCTGGGCGATTCCGTCCACCGCCAGCAAGATTGAGCCGGGACAACTGCGGCAACTGGCGCAATTGCTTGAAATGGAGGTCGATGATCTCAATGCGCGCCTTGCCATCAAGAACAAGAACGTCGCTCTCAAGCGCCAGGTTTTGCCCGAGCTTGCCGGGAAGGTTGCGGCGCTCAAATTGCCTGGCATCTACCAGGAAGACGAGTTCCGCCGTTTTTATCCGAGCGGCGAAGTCATGTCGCACATGCTCGGCTTCACCGGCGTACAGGACCACGGACAGGAAGGCATCGAACTGATGTTCGAGGGCGTGCTTGCGGGCAAGCCGGGGAAGAAGCGGGTCGTCAAGGACAAGCGCGGGCAAGTGGTGGAAGATGTCAAAGTCGTCGTCGAGCCGCTCAACGGCAAGGACGTGACGCTGGCGATGGACAGCAGCATCCAGTATCTCGCCTATACGGCTTTGAGCGAAGCGGTGCGGCAACACAAGGCCAGGGCAGGGTCGGTGGTAGTGCTCGACGTGCAGACTGGAGAGGTGCTGGCGCTGGTCAATGCGCCGACGTTCAACCCCAACAACCCCGCTCATCGCACCGGCGCACAGTTGCGCAATCGCGTGTTTACCGACATGTTCGAGCCGGGTTCGATCATGAAGCCCTTCGTTACCGCGATGGCGCTGGAAAGCGGCAAGTTCCAGCCAACAACGCCCATCAACACCCACAACGGGCGTCTCGCCGTCGGCAAGGGCGTGATTCGTGACACGCATCCTTACCCCACGCTCACAGTGAGCGAAATCATCCAGAAGTCGTCCAATGTCGGTGCGTCCAAGATGGCGCTGGAATTCGCGCCGGAGTCCATGCGGGATTTCTACGCTCGGATGGGTTTTGGTTCGCCGCTCCAGATCGGTTTTCCGGGCGAGGCCAGCGGCAACCTGCCTCCGGCGCAGAACTGGACGCCGTTCGGACAGGCAACGATGTCTTTCGGCTATGGTGTTTCCGTGACGCTGATCCAGATCGCGCGCGCCTATCTCGCCTTCGCCCGCGACGGCGAATTGCTGCCGCTGTCGCTCACCCGCGTCGACGCGCCGCCATTGGGCACGCGCGTGTTTTCGCCGCAGGTGGCGCGCGAAGTGCGCCAGATGATGGAAACGGTCGTCAATCCGGGCGGTACCGCCACCCGGGCGCGTGTCGCGGGCTACCGGGTGGCGGGCAAGACCGGAACCGCCAACAAGATCGAAAGTAACCAGTATGTAAACAAATATGTGTCGTCCTTCATCGGCCTCGCGCCCGCCTCGAATCCACGTCTGGTCGTGGCGGTGATGGTCGACGATCCGGCGGGCCAGCATAGTGGCGGCATAGTGGCGGCCCCGGTGTTCGCGCAGGTGGCCGAAGGGTCGCTGCGCGCGCTTGGCGTCGCGCCCGACGCGCCGCTGACCTCCCTGCAACTGACCGCGATGACGTCGAAGAATGCGGCGCGTGGTCAGGCTCCGGGAGGCATGTGATATGCGCGCCGCCAACGTGTTCGCCCTGCTTGCCAGCGCCGGGATAAAGCCGCGCGGCATCAGCGCCGATTCGCGCCGCGTCGGTGCGGGCGATGTGTTCGTCGCCTGGCCGGGCGCGGCAAACGACGGGCGGCGCTACATCGACAGCGCCCTGGCGCGCGGCGCGCTGGCCGTGCTCCACGAAAGCGGCGACGGATTCTCCCTGCCTGCGGCGGACAGGCCCGTATTCGCTGTTGAAGACTTGCGCGCGCTGGCCGGGCATCTGGCGCACGAAATCTACGGGCATCCCTCGGAAAAGCTGTGGCTGGCGGGCGTGACGGGTACCAATGGCAAGACCACGACCAGCCAGTGGCTGGCGCGCGCGCTCGAAACACTCGGCGTGCGCTGCGGCGTGATCGGCACCTTGGGCAGCGGCTTCCCGGACGCGCTCGCTGCCGGACTCAATACCACGCCGGACGCGCTCGACCTGCATCGCCTGCTCGCGGGTTTCATCCGTGATGGCGCGCAGGCGGCGGTCATGGAAGTCTCGTCGATTGGCCTGGATCAAGGACGGGTCAACGGCGCGCGGTTCAAGACGGCGATCTTCACCAATCTCACGCGCGACCACATCGACTACCACGGCTCGATGGAAGCGTATGGCGCGGCCAAGGCGCGGTTTTTCGGCATGCCCGGTCTCGATGCCACCGTGATCAACCTCGACGACGATTTCGGACTCGACATCGCAAGGCGTCTGGCCGCGCGCGGCGTCAGGACAATCGGCTATACCCTGGCGGCGGTTCGTCCCGTCCTGTCGGGTGTGCGGACGCTCATCGGCGAGAACCCGCGCGCCAGTTCCATGGGAATCGCGTTCGAGGCGGTATGGGAAGGGCGGCGGGAGACGCTGGACGTTCGCATGGCGGGCGCTTTCAACATTTCCAACCTGCTTGCGGTGATCGGCGCCCTGCTCGGGCGCGGCGTGGCGCTGGACGATGCGTTGCGGGTGGCAGAAACGCTGACGCCGCCGCCGGGCAGGATGCAACTCGTGGGCGGCGAGGATGAGCCGCTCGTGATCGTCGACTACGCCCATACGCCCGACGCGCTCGCCAAGGTGCTCGACGCCGCGCGCGATACCGCGCGTTCGCGTGATGGCCGCCTGACCTGCGTCTTTGGCTGCGGCGGCGACCGCGACAGCGGCAAGCGTTCGCAAATGGGCGAGATCGCCAGCAGGCTCGCCGATCGCGTGATCGTCACCAGCGACAACCCGCGCAACGAGGAGCCGGAACGCATCGTTGCGGGCATTGTCGCGGGCGCGGGGCCGCGAGCCGAGATCGTGATCGAGCGCGCGGCGGCGATCCGCGCGGCGATCCGCGAGGCCAGGACGGAAGATGTCGTCGTCGTCGCGGGGAAAGGGCATGAGTCTTATCAGGAAATCCATGGAGAAAGATTTCTGTTTTCAGACATCGACCAGGCCGGGCAGGCACTCGCGGCATGGCGGGAGGCGATGAACGCATGATGATTTTAGCCGAAGCCGCTGGTCTGCTCGCCGCGTGCGGGGCGCGCGCACTGGGTGAGGCCCGTTTCAATGCTGTGGGCACGGACAGCCGCGCCATCACGCCCGGACAATTGTTCGTCGCTTTACGCGGCGAGCATTTCGACGGCCACGATTTCGTCGAGGCCGCGTTGGCGGGCGGCGCGGCGGCGGCGATGGTCGATGCGCGCTGGGCGGCGGAACATCCGCGAGGCGAAGCGGCCTGGCTCATCGTTGATGACACTCGCCTCGCGTTGGGGACGCTGGCGGCGGGTTGGCGCGCCCGTTTCGATATTCCGCTCATTGGCGTGACTGGCAGCAACGGCAAGACCACGGTCAAGGAGATGATTGCCGCGATCCTGCGCGCCTGGGCCGGGCGTGACGATGCGGTGCTCGCCACCCAGGGCAATTTCAACAACGACATCGGCCTGCCGCTCACGCTGCTCCGCCTGCGCCCCGGACACCGGGCGGCGGTCATCGAGATGGGGATGAACCATTCCGGCGAGATCGCCTACCTGACCAGGCTCGCGCGTCCAACGGTGGCGCTGGTCAACAACGTCCAGCGCGCCCATCTGGAAGGGCTTGGCACGCTCACCGAGGTCGCAAGGGAAAAGGGTCACATCTACGACGGTCTCGGCAACGAGGGCATCGCCATCGTCAACGCCGAAGACACCCACATCACCGAACTGCTCCCGGCCATCGCGGGCCGACGCTGTCTCGGCTTCGGTTTCGGCGTGCGCCGCCCGGCGGAAGTGACGGGGCATTACACGCCGCACGGCCTGGGAGCGAAGCTCCACATCAAGACGCCGGACTGGGGCGAGGCCGATTGCGATCTGCGAGTACCGGGCGTGCACAACGTTCTCAACGCGCTGGCCGCCGCCGCGGCCAGCTTGGCCGCGGGTGCGCCGCTGGCGACCGTGGCGGCGGGACTCGAAAACTACGGCGGCACCCATGGCCGCCTGCAACGGCGGGCGGGGCCAAAAGGCGCGCTGATACTCGATGACAGCTACAACGCCAATCCGGATTCGGTACGCGCCGCTATCGACGTACTCGCCGACATGCCCGGCCAGACTTTCCTCGTTCTCGGCGACATGGGCGAAGTGGGCGAAACCAGTGCACAGGCACACGACGAAATCGGAGGTTATGCGAAAAGCAAGGGCGTTGGCGGCCTTTATACACTCGGCGCCATGAGCGCCGTGGCCGTGCGCAATTTCGGCGAGGGCGGATGGCTTTTCGGCTCGCCGGAAACCCTCGCGGCGGCGCTGGCGCCCAGGCTCGATGCCAACACCACGGTGTTGGTGAAAGGTTCGCGCTTCATGCGCATGGAACGGGTGGCGGACGCGCTTGTCGCGCTTGCCACTGAACATCCCGGAGGCGTCTGACCGATGTTGCTCGAACTCTCGCAATGGATCGCCCAACATGTTCGCGGCTTCAATGTGCTCAACTACATCACTTTGCGCACGGTACTGGCGGCGATGACGTCATTGTTTTTCTCCCTTGCCGCCGGGCCGAAGGTGATCCGCTGGTTGGCGGCGAAGAAAATCGGCCAGGCGGTGCGCGCCGACGGGCCGCAAGCGCACCTCGCCAAATCGGGCACGCCCACGATGGGCGGCATCCTGATCCTGATAACGGTGGCGCTGACGACGTTGCTCTGGGGCGATCTTGCCAACCACTATGTATGGACGGTGCTTGTAGTCACGCTCGGCTTCGGCATCATCGGCTGGTACGACGATTGGAAAAAAGTCGTCTATCGCGATCCGAACGGTCTCGCGGCGCGCTGGAAATTCTTCTGGCAATCGGTGCTCGGCATCGGGGCCGCGCTCTTTCTCGCTTTTTCCACCGACAACCCGGCGCAGACGGAACTCATCGTGCCGTTCTTCAAGAGCGTCGCCTATCCGCTGGGCGTCGTCGGCTTCGTCGCGCTCACCTACTTCGTCATTGTTGGCACGTCCAACGCGATCAACCTTACCGACGGGTTGGACGGCCTTGCCATCATGCCGACGGTGATGGTCTCCGGCGCTTTCTGCATCTTCGCCTATGCAAGCGGCAATGTCGAATTCTCCAGGTACCTGTTGATTCCCTACGTGCCCGGCGCGGGCGAACTGTGCATCGTCCTCGGGGCCATCGCCGGGGCGGGACTCGGCTTCCTGTGGTTCAACGCCTACCCGGCAGAGGTTTTCATGGGCGATGTCGGGGCGCTCGCGCTGGGCGCGGCCCTTGGCTGCGTGGCCGTGATCGTGCGCCAGGAAATCGTGCTCTTCATCATGGGCGGGCTGTTCGTCGCCGAAACGCTTTCGGTCATGGTGCAGGTGAGTTGGTTCAAATACACCAAGAAACGGTATGGACAAGGGCGGCGCATCCTGCTCATGGCGCCGCTGCATCACCACTTCGAGCAAAGCGGCTGGAAGGAAACCCAGGTGGTGGTGCGCTTCTGGATCATCACCATCATGTTGGTGCTTTTCGGTCTTTCGACCTTGAAACTGAGATAGGGATGGAACTGGCGCGCAAACGCTTCCTCGTGGTCGGCCTGGGCGAATCCGGGCTGGCAATGGCGAAATGGCTCCATGCCAGGGGCGCTTGCGTCCGCGTCGTCGACAGCCGGGAAGACCCGCCCATGCGCGCGGCGCTGGCCGCCGCCGCGCCGGATGTCGAAGTCGTCACCGGGCCGTTCCGGGCCGAGACCTTCGCGGACGCCGATTACCTCGCGCTCTCGCCCGGCGTACCCGTGACGACGCCGGAAATCGCTGCCGCCGCTGGAAAGGTTCCCATTGTTTCCGAAGTGGATCTTTTCGCTGATGCGATTGCCGAATACACGCCACAGGCAAAGGTGGCGGCAATCACCGGCAGCAACGGCAAGACCACGACAACGGCCCTGACCGCGTATCTCCTGGACGGCGCGGGTGTTCCGGCCATCGCCTGCGGCAACATCTCGCCTTCGCTGCTCGACGCGCTGACGACGGCGCTCGGCGCAGACAGCCTGCCGCAAGCCTGGGTGCTGGAGCTGTCCAGTTTCCAGCTGGAAATCACGCACCGGCTAGCGGCGCATGCCGCGACGGTGCTGAACGTGAGTGAAGATCATCTTGACCGCTACGATTCCATGACTGGATACGCCCAGGCCAAGGCGCGCATCTTCCAGCATCCCGCCACCGTGCGCGTGCTCAACCGCGACGACGACCGCAGCCTATGCCTGGGCGGGTGCGGCCCTGGCATGGTGACTTTCGGTCTCGGCCCCGCGCCGCGCGCTGGGCACTACGGCATCGAGCGGGACGCCATCCATTTCGGCAAGAATCGCCTGGCCGGTCTCGACGAGTTGCCGCTCAAGGGGCTGCACAATGCCGCCAACGCCATGGCGGCGCTGGCCCTGTGCGATGCCATCGGCGTGAGCGCTGAACAGGTGCTGCCCGCGCTCAAGACTTTCAAAGGCTTGCCGCACCGCGTCGAACCCGTCGCGGAAATCGGCGGCGTGCTGTATGTCGACGATTCCAAGGGCACCAACGTTGGCGCGACGCTTGCCGCCATCGAAGGCATGGGACGGCCTGTCGCCATCGTCCTCGGCGGCGACGGCAAGGGGCAGGACTTCTCGCCGCTGAAGGCCGCGCTCCAGGCGCATGGCCGGGCCGTCGCGCTGATTGGCCGCGACGGCCCGGCCATCGCCGACGCCATCGCGGGCTGCGGCCTGCCCACGGAATCCTTCCCCGCTCTCGATGCGGCGGTGCGCTGGCTTGCCGCGCAGGCGCGCGCGGGCGATTGCGTGTTGCTATCGCCCGCCTGCGCAAGTTGGGACATGTTCCGCAACTACGCCCACCGCGCTGAAGTATTCGCCGGAACGGTACGGGCGCTGCCGGGAGACGGACAATGAAATTTGTCGCCGATCTCTGGAAAAGCGCCTTCCCGGCGCCCGCCGAACGCGACGCCAATATCGCCGCGCGCACGGCCGGACGACTAGCCAAACCGCGCGCGCCCGTCAACGAACTCGATCCGGCATTGAGCTGGTCGGCGGCGATCCTGCTCGTATTTGGCGTGGTGATGGTCTATTCGGCATCCATCGCCATCGCCGAGGGCCGCCGTTATACCGGCTACCAGGCCGATTACTTCCTGGTCCGGCATGTGCTGTTCCTCATCGTGGGGCTGGTGGCGGGGCTGGCCGCTTTCCGCATCCCGATGGAGCAGTGGCAACGCATGGCGCCATGGCTTTTCCTGACGGGCATCGCGCTGCTGGCGGTGACGCTGGTGCCACATGTCGGGCACGAAGTCGGCGGCGCGCGGCGCTGGCTGCGGCTGGGGCCGCTCAACTTCCAGGCGTCCGAATTGATGAAGCTTTTCGTGGCGATCTACGCCGCCGACTACACAGTGCGCAAACTCGACCTCATGGCGAGCTTCAAGAAAGGCTTCATGCCCATGATGGCCGCGATCCTGTTCGTGGGTTGCCTGCTCTTGTTCGAGCCGGACTACGGCGCTTTCGCGGTGATCGCCGCCATTGCGTTCGGCGTGCTGTTCCTCGGCGGCGTCAACCTGCGCGTGTTTACCCTGCTTGTCATGGTGGCGCTGATCGGTTTCGTTTTGCTGATCCTGGTTTCCCCGTACCGGCGCGACCGCATTTTCAGCTTCATGGACCCTTGGGCAGATCCTTTCTATACCGGCTACCAGCTTACGCATGCACTGATGGCTTTCGGGCGCGGCGAACTGTTCGGGGTAGGGCTGGGCGCCAGCATCGAGAAACTTTTCTACCTTCCCGAATCGCACACCGATTTCCTGCTCGCGGTCATCGCCGAGGAACTCGGCTTCATCGGCGTGCTGGCCGTTATCGCGCTTTTCGCCATCCTGGTGCAGCGCGCTTTCGTCATCGGGCGCGAGGCGATCCAGCTCGAACGCTACTTCCCGGGGCTGGTGGCACAGGCAATCGGCTTGTGGATCGGCGTACAGGCCTTCATCAGCATGGGCGTGAACATGGGCTTGCTGCCGACCAAGGGACTGACCCTGCCGCTGATGAGCTACGGCGGCTCCGGCCTGCTCGCCAATTGCCTGGCGCTCGGCATATTGCTGCGCGTCGACTGGGAAGTGCGGATGCTGAAGCGGGGAGGAAACGCATGAAAACGGCGCTCATCATGGCTGGCGGCACCGGCGGGCACATCTTCCCCGGTATCGCTATCGCTGAATGCCTGCGCGGACGCGGGTGGGACGTGGTCTGGCTCGGAAACCCCGATGGCATGGAAGCGCGCCTGGCGCCCGCGCGGGGCTACCGCATGGAATGGCTGCGCTTTGGCGCCCTGCGCGGCAAGGGCCTCGCGCGCAAACTGCTGCTGCCGTTCAGTCTCGCCTCAGGGTGCTGGAAAGCCTTGGGAATACTGTCCCGCGTGCGCCCGGATGTGGTCGTCGGACTGGGCGGCTACATCACGTTTCCCGCCGGGTTGATGACGGCGCTCTCGAAGCGGCCCCTGATCCTGCACGAACAGAATTCCATCGCCGGGCTTGCCAATAAGACGCTGGCCCGCGTGGCCGCCCGCGTGTTCACGGGCTTTCCCGACGCCCTGCCTCAAGCGCGATGGGTGGGCAATCCGGTACGCGCCGGGATCGTCGCCGTTGCGCCGCCCGCCGAGCGCTTCGCCGGACGCACGGGGCGTCTGAAACTGCTGGTGGTCGGCGGCAGCCTGGGCGCGGCGGCGCTCAACGACGCGACGCCGCGCGCGCTGGCGCTGATTCCGCGCGAGCGCCGCCCCGATGTCGTCCACCAGGCCGGTGAAAAACAGATCGACGCCCTGCGGGCCGCCTATGCCGAGGCCGGAGTCGAAGGCGATCTGCGCCCCTTCATCGACGACATGGCCACCGCCTATGGCGAAGCCGACATCGTGCTGTGCCGGGCGGGCGCGCTCACCATTGCCGAACTGACGGCGGCGGGCGCGGCGAGCGTGCTGGTACCCTTCCCCCACGCGGTCGACGATCACCAGACCGCCAACGCACGTTTTCTTTCCTCGCGCGAAGCGGCCTGGCTCCTGCCGCAGCCGGAGCTGCGTCCCGAAAAGCTGGCGGCGATGCTCAGCGGCCTGGAGCGCAGCCAGCTCCTGCGCATGGCCGAAAACGCCCGCGCGCTGGCGCGGCCCTCCGCCGCCGATGACGTGGCGAAAGCCTGTGAAGAACTCGCGGGCGAGGAAACGCCATGAGACACAAGGTCAGGAATATCCATTTCGTGGGCGTTGGCGGCTCGGGCATGAGCGGCATCGCCGAAGTGCTCGCCAATCTGGGTTATCAAGTGTCCGGCTCCGACCTTGCCGCGTCCGCCGTCACCGAAAGGCTGGCGGCACAGGGCATCCGCATCATCATTGGGCACGCGGCGGAAAACATCGCGGACGCGCACGCGGTGGTGGCTTCCACTGCGATCAAATCCGGCAATCCGGAAGTAGACGCCGCCCGCGCGGCGGGCGTGCCGGTCGTGCCGCGCGCGCAGATGCTCGCCGAGCTGATGCGGCTCAAGCAGGGCATCGCCATCGCCGGCACGCACGGCAAGACGACGACGACGAGCCTTGTCGCCAGCATCCTGGGCGAAGCCGGCCTCGATCCCACCTTCGTGATCGGCGGACGGCTGAACGCGGCGGGCGCCAATGCCCGCCTGGGCAAGGGCGATTTCCTGGTCGCCGAGGCGGACGAATCAGACGCCTCCTTCCTATACCTGAACCCCGTGATCTCGGTCGTCACCAACATCGACGCGGATCACATGGAAACCTACGGGCACGACTTCGGGCATCTGAAACAGACTTTCGTGGACTTTCTCAACCGCCTGCCTTTCTACGGTGTCGCGGTGTTGTGCGAGGACGACCCGAACGTGCGGGAAATCCTGCCGCGCGTCTCGAAACAAGTCGTGCGCTACGGGTTGAACCCGAACGCCGGCATCCATGCCGAAAACATCCGCGCCGAAGGCGGCCGCATGCTTTTCGACGCGGTCAGGCATCACGTCCAGGCGAACCGCCTGCCCATCGAACTCAATGCGCCGGGCCTGCACAACGTCCTGAATGCGCTCGCCGCCATCGGCGTGGCGACCGAGGTGCAGGCGCCGGACGAAGCCATCGTCAAGGCGCTGGCGGAATTCAAGGGCGTGGGACGGCGTTTCCAGCGCCATGGCGACATCGCCCTGCCATCCGGAGGGCATTTCACCCTCATCGACGATTACGGCCATCACCCCGTGGAAATGGCCGCGACGCTGGCCGCCGCGCGCGGCGCGTTCCCCGGACGGCGGCTGGTGCTCGCCTTCCAGCCGCACCGTTATACCCGCACCCGCGACTGCTTCGAGGGCTTCGTGAAAGTGCTCTCCGGCGTCGACACGCTCCTGCTCGCCGATGTGTATGCGGCGGGAGAAGCGCCCATCGTCGCCGCCGACGGGCACACGCTGGCGCGCGCCCTGCGCGTGGCGGGCAAGGTCGAACCGATATTCGTCGAGGACATCGGCGAAATGCCAGCGCGGATTCTCGAAGTCGCGCGTGACGGCGACGTAGTGCTGACGATGGGCGCAGGCTCCATCGGCGGTGTTCCCCAAAAGCTCAGCAAGCAACCGGGCGGGCAAACATGAGTGAAACGAAACAGGATTTCGGCAAGGTCGCGGTGTTGATGGGCGGCATCTCCGGCGAACGCGAGGTTTCCCTGGACAGCGGCAAGGGCGTGCTCGCGGCCTTGCGCGCGCAGGGCGTCGATGCGTATGCCTTCGACCCCGCCGATGAACCGCTCGATGCGCTCAAGGCGTTCGACCGCGTATTCATCGCCCTGCACGGCGGCTACGGTGAGGACGGCGCGATCCAGGGGGCGCTGGAAATCATGGGTATTCCCTACACCGGCCCTGGCGTCATGACTTCCGCGATCGGCATGGACAAATTCCGCACAAAACTGATCTGGCAAGCGGCGGGGCTGCCAGTGCCGGAATACGCGATGCTCGACGAAAACACGGATTTCACCGAAGTGGAAAAACGCCTGGGCCTGCCGCTTTTCGTGAAACCGGCGCGCGAAGGCTCGTCCATCGGCGTCTTCATGATCACGGAAGCCGGAAAACTGAAAGACGCTTTCTTCTCCGCCCGCGAACATGGATCGCTCATCATGGCGGAAAAAGGCGTCATGGGCGGCGAATACACCGTGGCGGTGCTCGATGGCAAGACCCTCCCCATCGTCAAGATCGAACCGGCGACGGCCTTCTACGACTACGAAGCCAAATACCTGCGCGACGACACCCGCTACACCTGCCCGGCCGGCCTGCCCGCCGCGAAAACCGCCGAAATCCAGGCCGGAGCGCTCAAGGCGTTCCAGGCGCTCGGCGGCACGGGCTGGAGTCGGGTGGATTTCCTAATGGACGAAACCGGCAGGCATTACTTTCTGGAAGTCAACACCGCGCCGGGCATGACCACGCATTCACTCGTGCCGATGTCGGCACGCCAGGCCGGTCTCTCCTTCGAGGCGCTGTGCTTGAAGATTCTTGCCGGAGCGCGTCTTGGTTGAGCAAAGCGTCCCCCCCGTCATCGTCCGTCCCCGGCGTTCGCGCCTGGAACGGCGCGCCGGATTGTGGCATCGCCCGTCATTGCTCGACCTCGCCTCAGATGTGCTGCTCCTTTTCGCCGCCATCGGCTTGGGCTGGGCGTTGATGGCCTGGGTGCCGTCGCGCCCGCTTTTTCCGTTGCGCGAACTGGTACTGAAAACACCGCCCGCGCAAGTCACGCAAGCCCAGATCGAATACGTCGCCCGTACCGCGATCCACGGCAACTTTTTCACGACCAAGCTCGACGAAGTGCGCATCGCCTTCGAGAAACTGCCCTGGGTACGGCGCGCCGAAGTGCGCCGCCTGTGGCCGGACGCCCTGGAACTGAGCATCGAAGAACACGAAGCCGTCGCCTACTGGAAAAACGTGGGCGCGGATGGCGGCAACGGCGACGTGCGCCTCATCAACCGCTACGGCGAAGTGTTCGGCGCATCGAGCGACGTCGACATGCCGGAATTTTCCGGCCCCCAGGGAACGGCGGCGACCGTGTTAGCGCATTACACCGCCTGCGCGGAAATACTCGGGCCATTGCGGGCCAGGCTCGTCCGGCTGGATCTGTCGGCGCGCGGCGCCTGGCAGCTGCGGCTCGACAGCGGCTTGACGATCATGCTCGGACGTGAGCGGGAACGCACGCCGCTGGACATGCGGCTGGCGCGATTCGTCGCGGCCTGGCCACGGCTGCGGGAAGACCTCGGCACGCGGATCGTGCGCGCCGATCTGCGCTATCCCGACGGCTTCGCACTCACGCTATCGGACAAACAGGACAGCGCCGCGCGCGGCGGCGGGAATTGACAGGAAATGAGCAAGGAATACAAGGATCTCATCGTTGGCCTGGACATCGGCACCTCCAAGGTCACCTGCATGGTAGCCGAGGCCAGGCCGGACGGACGGCTGTCCGTCGTCGGCATCGGTACGCAGCCGACCAACGGCCTCAAGCGCGGCGTGGTCGTCAACATCGAGGCCACCGTCGACGCGATCTCGAAAGTGGTGCAGGACGTCGAACTCATGGCCGACTGCAAGATCCACGACCTCTACACCGGTATCGCGGGCAACCACATCAAGAGTTTCAACTCCAATGGCATGGTGGCGATCAAAAACAAGGAAGTGACGCCGCTCGATGTCGAGCGCGTCATCGAAGTTGCCCGCGCGATGCCGATCCCGGCGGAACAGCAAATCCTGCACATCCTCACCCAGGAATTCATCATCGACGGCCAGGGCGGCGTGCGGGAACCCATTGGGATGAGCGGCGTCAAGCTCGAAGTCAAGGTGCATATCGTCACCGGCGCGGTATCGGCGGCGCAGAATGTCGTCAAGTGCGTGCGCCGCTGCGGACTCGAAGCCATGGATCTAATCCTGCAACCGCTGGCCTCCAGCTATTCGGTGCTCACCGAGGACGAAAAGGAACTGGGCGTTTGCATGGTCGACATCGGCGGCGGCACCGCTGACCTGGCCGTTTTCACCCAGGGCGCGATTCGCCACACCGCGGTCATCCCGGTGGCGGGCGACCTGGTGACCAACGACATCGCCATGACCCTGCACACCCCGACCGCCGAGGCCGAGGAACTCAAGATTCGCCATGGCGTTGCCATGCACACGCTGGTTTCGCCCGAGGAAATGATCAAAGTGCCCAGCGTCGGCGACCGCTCGCCGCGGCTCCTGACGCGCCAGACACTGGCCGACGTCATCGAACCGAGAGTTTCGGAAATTTTCGACCTTGTCGTGGACGCGCTGCGCCGCAGCGGCTACGAGGAATTGCTTTCCTCGGGCATCGTGCTGACCGGCGGCGCGTCGCTGATGCCGGGCATGGCTGAATTGGGCGAGGACATCTTCCATATGCCGGTGCGGGTCGCGTCGCCACGGTATGAAGGCGGCCTTGCCGAAGTAATTTGCCATCCGCAATACGCGGCGGCAATGGGGCTGGTGATCGAGGGCGCGGCGCAACGGCGCCGGGGTATCCAGGCCCGCGACACCGGGGGGATAAAACATTTTTTCGGGCGCTTGAAAGATTGGTTCGGGCGCAATTTCTGAGGCCGTTCCAGCGGTCTGACATGCGGCTCGCGGGCGCGAACAGCGCAGCGAAAGGGGGATCGAAAATGCTGGAAAAACCATGCCCGGAGTGTGATCTAATTCGCTCCATCATCCGGATTTGTGCGGTGGCAGCATGCCATCGTGGCAGACCTGAACCTTCTCTCCAGGAGTACAAGTAAATGTTTGAAATTACAGAGAAAAAAGAGCAGCGGTCATCCAACGGCAGAACCATCATCAAGGTGGTCGGTGTCGGGGGTGCGGGCTGCAACGCGGTCGATCACATGGTGCGGGAAGGCGTCCAGGGCGTCGAGTTCATCGCGGCCAACACCGACGCGCAAGCCTTGGCGCGCTGCCTCGCGCCGGTCAGGATTCCGCTCGGCGCCACCGGCCTGGGCGCAGGCTCCAAGCCGGAAGCGGGCCGCGCCGCTGCCCAGGAGTCGCACGACGCCATCGCCACCGCGCTCGCCGACGCGCACATGTGCTTCATTACCGGCGGCATGGGCGGCGGCACCGGCACCGGGGCTGCGCCCGTGGTGGCCGAAATTGCCAGGGAACTGGGCATTTTGTGCGTTGCGGTCGTCACCAAACCATTCGGTTTCGAGAACCGCATGCGGGTCGCCGAAAGCGGCATCGAAGAACTGAGCCGCTACGTCGATTCCCTGATTGTCGTTCTCAACGACAAACTGCTCGAAGCCTACGGCGAAGACGCCACCGCCGAGGCTTGCTTCCGCGCCTCGGACAACGTGCTGTGCAAGGCGGTTGGCGGCATTTCCGAAATCATCAACGCGCCGGGCCTGGTCAACGTCGACTTCCAGGACGTACGCACGGCGATGGGCGAAATGGGCCGCGCCATGATGGGTTCGGCGGAAGCCGCCGGCATCGACCGTGCCAGGATTGCCGCCGAACAGGCCGTGGGAAGCCCGCTGCTCGAAGGCACCGAGTTGTCGGGCGCGCGCTGCGTGCTCATCTACATTACCGCCGCCAAGGCATCCCTGAAACTGGCCGAAGTAAAGCAGGCCGTGGAAACCGTGCAAGCCTTCGCCGCGTCGGAAGCCTTTGTCAAATACGGCATCGTGTACGACGACACCATGGAGGACAACCTGCGTGTCACCGTTGTGGCAACCGGGCTTGGCGCCCCGCGCGCGGCTCCGGCCTCGGTCTCGCAAACAGCGGGCATCCACGTCGTGCAAGAGGTGAAAACCGGTACGCATGGCCCGGGGGCTTTCTCGGTCGGAAGCGACATTGCCACGCCCGCGATCATCCGCAGTGGTCGCCGCAACAACATGGGCGGCGGCGGACGTGTCGAACCCGTTGGCGGCAGGGGTTTCGGCGGTGGCATCAGCAGTACTGCCGGGGCTACTGGCACCTACGACATCCCCGCCTTCCTGCGGCGTCAGGCCGACTGAACGGCGGTAAAGTCCTGCGCGCGGCAATGCGCCGCCGTTGCTCCGCGCGAACGTAAAGCGCCCGTTTCGGCGCTTCGCGTTCGCGCGGGTATTTGTGTGTTATGCCGGTACAGACAACGCGCCCGTCGTGGTAAGCTCCCAGGGTACAGCGAATGAAACCGTGATAAAACAACGTACCCTCAAAACAATCGTCAGCGCAACCGGCGTGGGCTTGCACGGCGGGCGCAAAGTCAACCTCGTCCTGCGCCCGGCCAGCGTGGGCACAGGCATCGTCTTTCACCGCGTCGATCTGCGCCCTCCTATCGATCTGCCCGCCGATCCCTACGCCGTCTGCGACACCCGAATGTGTTCGGGGCTGGAAAAGGGCGGCCACAAGGTCGGCACCGTCGAACACCTGATGTCGGCGCTGGCTGGGCTTGGCATCGACAATCTGCACATCGACGTCGATGCGCCGGAAATTCCGATCCTGGACGGCAGCGCCAGCCCCTTCGTTTTCCTGCTCCAATCGGCGGGCATCGAAGAACAGGCCGCACCCAAGAAATTCCTGCGCGTGAAAAAAAACGTCGAATACCGTGAGGGTGACAAACTGGTGCGGTTGTCGCCTCATGACGGATTTCGCCTGCAATTTTCCATCATCTTTGATCACCCGGCGATAGATGCCACCGCCAACGACGTGGTAGTCGATTTCGCCGAGCACTCCTACGTGCGCGATGTCTCCCGCGCGCGCACCTTCGGCTTCATGCAGGACGTGGAATTCATGCAGGCCAACGGGCTTGCCCTGGGCGGCAGCCTGGAAAACGCTATCGTCATGGATGAATACCGCGTTCTCAATACCGAGGGTCTGCGTTATCCTGATGAATTCGTCAAACACAAAGTGCTCGACGCCATCGGCGACCTCTACCTTTGCGGCTATCCGCTCCTCGCGACCTATACCGCCTACAAGGCTGGGCACGCCCTCAACAATCAATTGCTGCGCGTATTGCTCGAAGACGCCTCGGCATGGGAAATCGTCCAGTTCGACGGTGTCACTCCCGCTCCGGCGGCGGTCGTTCACCAACTTGCCGAACCGGCGCTGGTGTTTTGAAGCGTCCGCGACAACATACCTTACGCTTACCTCCAAGGCATTATCAATGATGGCGCCAGTTCTTTTTGCTGGCGCGAAGGTAGCACGCTGAGATGCGGACAACATTCCGTGCCGCTGCCTGCCCGTTCCTTCATCGCACTGGCTGCCGCGAGGCGGACAAAGGGGTACACTGTCCCCCTTTGTCATTGACCGCTCCGCCATGGCCCCCCAAAACCCTTCCTACGACACCAGCTACAAGGCGCTCTTCTCCTGCCCGGAACTGGTACGCGACCTGCTGCGC
>JAIRMC010000009.1 GCA_031258965.1 Azoarcus sp.
CAAGCAGCCCCAACACTTTCAAGGCGGCCCACGACAAGATCGCCAGGGCGCGGGAAGAAAACGGCAAACCACTGCTCGTCATTGACCATTGCCCATGGTGCGGCAAAGCCTTTGCCGTCAACGATTACCTCTCCAGCCTGACGGCCTTCCGGTTCCGCTGCCGCAATGCGGATTGTGCGTTCGGCGCGGCGCAGGGCGGCATCCTGCCCTGCAACGTCGTCGATGAGGCGCTGTATGAACAGCCGCCGACCCTGCTCATCGCCACGCTCGACAAGTTCGCCCGGCTGGCCTGGGAGGAACGGACGAACGCCTTTTTCGGAGGGAAAGCACATCGTCCGCCGGAACTGATCATCCAGGATGAATTGCACCTGATCGCGGGCGCGTTGGGTTCGGTGGCGGGGCTGTACGAGGCGGCCCTGGACACGGTGCTGCAATCGCGCGGCGTGTACCCGAAGTACGTTGCCTCGACGGCTACGATCCGCATGGCCGCGGAGCAGGTCAAACGGCTGTATGGCCGGGAGGTCGCCGTGTTCCCGCCGCCGGGACTGGATTGTGATGATTCTTTCTTTGCCCGTACCGTGCCGCCGGAAGAACGTCCAGGACGGATGTACGTCGGCTATTTCGCCCCCATGCAGAACCGGCAGAGATGCCTGGCCCCGCTCGCCGCTGCCTTGTTGCTCGCGCCTCTGGAACTGTTCGCGGAGCAAGAGGACGCAGCGATTCTTCTCGACGCCTGGTGGACGCAGGTGGTATATCACGGCAGCCTGAAAGGGGTCGGCAACAGCCACACGGTCTTCGACCATGACGTGCGCGAATTCATGCACTTGCTGACCGAGACGTCGGCAACGGAAGATAAACGGGAAAATCCAGCGGCGCGGGCACGCCCGGTCATCGCGCAATTGACCAGCCAGCAGACGGCGGAGGAAAACGCCACAGTCTTCGCGCAATTGAAAAAAAGCCGTGAACATGCCGGGTGCCTGGACGCCGCGCTCGCCACGAACATGGTGTCCGTGGGGCTGGATGTGGCGCGGTTGGCGCTGATGATCGTCAACGGACAACCGCTGACGACAGCGGAATACATCCAGGCCAGCAGCCGCGTGGGACGCGGTGAAGCGCCGGGCATCGTCTTCGTCAACTACTACCGGGATCAAGCGCGCAGCCTGTCGCATTACGAGGACTTTCGTCCCTATCATGACGCCTTTTACCGCTTCGTCGAGCCGACCAGCGTGACACCCCATACTTATCAGGCAAGATCGCGCGCGCTGCATGCCGCGCTGGTGATTGCCGTCCGGCACTCCTGTCCCGATTTGCTGGGCAACGAGGCTGCGTACCGCTTCGATCCGCAAGCGCAAGACGTTGCGCGGATTATCGAATTGCTGACCCAGCGCTGCTACCGGTCTGCATCCGAAGACCAACAGAAGGAAATCGCCGAGCATCTTCAGCGGCGAGCGGAAGAATGGGAAAACAGGGTGGCGCTCTGCCGGGAAAATAAGCAGGCGCTGGATTACCAGGTTTTCGATAATGACGCGGGACGGGATCGCCTGTTGTGCGCCCATGACGCGAAGATTCCCGGTCTGTGGGCGACATTGAATTCCATGCGCCATGTCGAGAACACGGCCTTGCTCAAGGTATTGTGAGTCATGAAGCGTCTGCCCATCCGCCTTTCCCACCTGTTGCGTCACAGCGGCGTCGGCGCGATCATGCGCGGGCCGGAGGGTCTGGCGGTGATCCAGGACATTCGCCAGTGGACGGATCCCCGCGGGCAAACGGCGGGCGAGATCATCCACTATGTGGAGCGGGTGCGTTCCGCCCTGGGTATCGAGCAATCGTTGCGGGAACCGCCGCTCGCGCGGGAGACCGAGCGCGGCGGGAGTGATGGCGTTTGTATTCCCGCGACGCGCTTTCCCTTCTGGATGCGTTGTCCGCATTGCGGAAAACTGTATTACAAGCCTTGGCGCGCGCAAAAAAACGATTCTCCACGTTGCGATTGCGACAAGCGTTCGCTGTTGGAACAGCTCGCCTGGGTGCTGGTCGATCCGGCGGGATACCTGACGGATGTGCCGTGGCGCAATCTGGCGCACAGGGACGCGGCGAAACAGGAACAACGGCAATGCAAGATAGGCGACAAACTCTACCTGATCGAGCGGCAGGGGCAATATGTTCTGCAATGCAAGGCGTGCGACGCGGAGAAAGACTTTCGTGGCGATGAGCGGATGGGATTCGGCCAGCAGTCGATGCAACCCTGGACAAGAGAAACCCCGCCACAGGAAACCGCGCAGACGAACGAAGCCGAACCTGCCGCGCAAATCCTGCGGATAAATGACGTCCGTGTCTACTCGCCGGTGGCCGAACGGGTTCTCGTCATTCCGCCGGAATCCCGCATGCGCCGGGGAACGGTGGTGGATCTTCTATACCGGAATTCCGGGGATCGCGACTCGGTGGATAACGCGCGAACCCCCTTGGCGAGAAAAAGCGCCTTGTCGATACTGGCGGAAAAGTATCGGTGCGCGAACACGGAAATCGAGCAGGCATTTGTCGAAATCGAACGAGGCTATCCCCTGTATGGCCGGAGTTTTACGCCAGGCATGTTGCGTGAGAGTGAATACCGGGCCTTCTTGGAGACCCTGCCTGACCAGCGCGACGACGAGGATTTCGTCAACCGGGATCGCAGCGCGGATTGGCAAGCGCTCTGCCGGATGCTGGAGTCTCCCGGCCTGCGGGCCAGAGTCTCTCCAATACGCCATCTGGTTCGCGTCGACCGCCTCAAGGCCATCCAGGTTTTCCTGGGTTTCCGGCGTATGCAAGGGGAGCGCGTGACGCCCCCGGACCTCGTGGGCCAAAGCGATTGGCTCCCGGCAATCCCGCTTTACGGTGAAGGGATTTTTCTCACGCTGGAGGAAACCCTGCTTTCCCGCTGGGAAGATAACGCGGCGGTTGACGCGCGGACAAAACAATTGCTTCAACGTTTTTCCCAATCCGGACGCGAGCAACCCAATCCGCTGACGGCGCGCTTCCTGCTCCTGCATACGCTTTCGCATCTTCTGATCCGGCAACTGGAAGCCGAGGGCGGCTATTCCGCCGCCGCGCTCTCCGAGCGCATCTATTGCAGCCATGCGCCCGACAAAATGGCCGGAATCCTCCTCTACGTCGCCGTTCCCGACCTTGCCGGATCGCTGGGCGGTCTCGCGGAACTGGCCGAGCCGCGGCGCTTTCTGGGCCTTCTGGCAAAGGCATTGGAACACGCGCGCTGGTGCGCCTTCGATCCGGTCTGCGGCGAGCACGAAGGGCAAGGGCCAGGCCTCCTGAACCGCGCCGCCTGCCACGCCTGTGCCCTGATACCCGAACCCGCCTGTGATTACGGCAATACCCTGCTGGATCGCGTGTTCGTCAAAGGCGACGCGGCCAGCGGCTTTCCCTCCCTGTTCGGTAACTTCTCATGAACACGAATCGCGCCCGCGTCTTCAAACTGCCCGGTATCCACGAACTGAGCAAGGGACAGGACGCCGCCCTGGCCTTGCCGCTCGAAGGCCAGCACCTGATCGTCGGCGGGCCGGGCACGGGCAAATCGGTGGTGGCGCTGCTGCGCGCGCGCCGGCTGGCAAGAGAGAAAAAGCCCTATCTGTTCCTCGTCTACAACCACCTGCTGCGGCAATCCAACCTGCATCTGTTCGCCGACGATCCGAAACGGCTGGAGATGGCGACGTGGGACGCCTGGTTTCGCGGGCAATACCGGAATCTCACACAAACGGAAGCGCCCACGCTTGAACCAGAGCCGGGCAAAACCTTTCGTCCCATCGACTGGCTCGGCGTCGAACGGGCGATCGAGGCGCTGCCCAAGGATCTGAGAGTCGACAATCCGCCCTATCTGGTCATCGACGAAGGCCAGGACATGCCGCGCGCTTTTTATGAGAACCTGATCCAGTTGGGATTCGAGAATTTCTACGTGGTGGCCGACCAGAACCAGCAGATCCACCCCGAGCATTGCAGTTCCCGGCGAGAGATCGAAACCGCGCTGGTGCGCAAGCCTCAGGATACGCTGGAACTGACCGACAACTATCGGAATGCCTATTCCGTGGCGTACCTGGCCCGCGCCTTTTACACGGGCGATCCGGCCAGTCCGCCGCCGGAGTTTCCTCCCGAGAGTCGGCGCGCCCTGGGAAGGCCGCTCGCGCTGCGCTATGGCCCGGACTATCTTGCAAGCCTCATCGAGCGAATTCTCCAGCTTGCCGACAAGAATCCCCGCAAGCTGATCGGCATCATCACGCCCGACAATGAAACGCGAGAGAAGTTTTTCAATGCCCTTGCGGGCGCCCATCCAACGCTCGACCACGGAAAACCGCCGATCCAGACTTACGCCGCCGGACAACAAATCCCCCTAGATTTCGGCCAGGGCGGCATCATGGTCATCAACGCGCAATCCTGCAAGGGACTGGAATTCGATACCGCGATCCTCGCGGACATCGACCGGCATCGGGAACGAGACCCCTATCTGAAAATGCGTTTCTACGTCATGGTTTCCCGCGCCCGCGAATATGTGATCCTGCTGCGCAGCGGCGAGGCCAATCTGGAAGTGGAACGGCTGTTGCCCGACGACCCGGACATCCTCACGAAACAGGAAAGATGAACATGGCAAGAAAGAAATCCGTGAAGGAAGATTCATCGGGAGAATTGTTTGCCGCGAAAACCGATGTTTCCCTCCCTTGGCGTCTGGCAAGCAATCATCAGAACCTCTCCTACATGCTGGCCGCCGGGCTGCTCATGGGGCCGCGCGGCTTCGGCGGAAGGTATTACGCCGACTCGCTGTCGCGTTGCCCTGGATGGATATTATTGTTTCGTGGTCGCGTGCCCCGATTGGAACTGGAATACGCGGTGCGCGAAAATCCGGCGACATTGAAAGCCGCTATCGCCACGCTGGATCTGCACGATCTGGAAGGCCCGGTTCGCATCATTGCGCGCGGCGGCGGAATACGCGATGGCGTGTTTCCACGCGATCTCCAGGAGGAAGACAACGCGCTTCTCGTGCGCGCGCCGTTGCCGGTCAACCTCGTCGAAAAACTCTCGTTTTCTTTTCCCGAAGACAAAAAGACGCTCGAAGACAGGGTACTGGATGTCTCGAACGTGGAACTGGCGCTGCCTCTGGAAGTCGACAAGACCCTGTTTGCCGCGGATACGGAAGATCCGCAAAGCAGCCTTGTGTTTCCGGCGGCGAGCGCCGATGAAGACCGTCCGCCCGTCTTGGGGCAGGTGACGGGAGGAATTCTCGCCATGCTGTATCACATGGCCAATCGCGGCGAGACAAGCGTCGCAGCGTTCCGGACGGCTTGCGGGCAGGCAGAGGCGCGGGACGCGGACTGGCTCGGGCGCGATCCCATCCTGGCGGAATTGGCGAGCTGGCTTGCAGGCGGCAAACTCTCGGCGCGGGCGAACATCCAGGCGCGGCTTTTCTGGGGCGTGGTCGACGCGATCATCGAAGCGCGGCGCGATGGCTCGCCCCTGCGCCCGATCGAGCAAACGCTCGCCTTTCTTGAAAACCAGCTTGGCGCGATGGAGGACGAGCGATACCGTCCACGACTGGAAAGACTGTTGCAAGACATGCGCCAAGCTGTCGGTTTTCTCGACAACACCGTGACAGAGCTTCTGGAACGGCACAAGGGTTCCCTGTCGAGGCCGCTGTTGCTCTTCTGCCTGCGCGAGTCGTGTGAGGAATTGCTGGAATTTTCCCATCCGTTCCTGAGCGAGACGGAATTTCTCCTCGCCGCCATTTTGTTCGGCGCGCGCGACGGCTGGCTGGGGCTGCCCCGCGCGCTGCGCCAGCCCGCGCGTCTTTCCACCCTAGTCGCGCATAGGATGGCAAGGGTCGAGCAAGGGCAAAATCCGACGCCCCTCCGGCTCTCCGCACCCGAGCGGCCCAAACCCCTGCGGGAATTATTTCTTCCCGGCGAAAAAGGCTGGAGCAGGAAACAGCAGGAAGCCGCGCTGGAACTGGCCCGGAAATGCAAATGGACAGAAGCCATCCAGACGCGCATCACCCTGGACAAAGGCGATTACCGCGTCGTCGTGGGAAACGCCAGGCTGGAAATCCTGATCGAGGGCGACGTCAAGGCCGTCGCCACGGAAACGGATATGGAAAAAATCCTGCAAAGAATTGCCGCGTCCTCCCCCGGAATCGAGGCAAGAATCGAAAAAGCCGTGCGGGAACTCCTGGGCGCGTGACCGCCATGCGCATGATTCCCGCCCAACCGCACGACACGCACAGCCGGGCGGAATTGCGCGTTTTCGACCAATTGCGCGCTGCGTTCGCAAACGATGATCGCTGGTTTGCCCTGCATTCGCTCAACCTGCCGCGACACGCCTACAAACGCTTTGGCGAAATAGATTTCGTTGTCTGCGGCCCCGACGGGCTTTTCGTTCTGGAAGTCAAGGGTGGCAAGGTGGCGTGTCATGACGGCATCTGGGAGACGACGAACCGCTACGGTCATACGGAGCGGCTGAAGGAGTCGCCTTTCCGGCAGGCGGCGAGCGCCCTGCATGGTCTGCGCGACAAGTTGTCCGGCGAAATCCTGGCGGAATTCGTTGTGGGCTATGGCGTCATCACCCCGGATTGCACAGGCATACCAGCAAGCGCGGAATGGGATGCGGTGACGCTCGCGGATGCGAAAAAATTTCACCAGTTCGAGAAATGGCTGAAGAATCTGATCGCTTACTGGCGTGAAAAAGATGCACGTCCGTCCTGCGCCGACCCGGAATCGCTCCACCTGCTGCAACAGGCGCTGCGTCCCGATTTCGAGGCCATCCTGCCGCTTTGCGCCGCCGTGCACGAGGTGGAAACCCGGATCATCCAATTGACGAACGATCAGTTGAAATTAGTCGACGTGATCGAAATCAATCCTCGCGTCCTTTGTTCCGGCGGCGCGGGAACGGGCAAGACCCTGCTGGCATTCGAGACGGCGAGGCGCTGGACGGCATCGGGCCTGCGGGTCGCCCTGGCCTGCCATTCCCCCTGGCTCAAGTCCTTTCTTGCGCAAACGCCCGTGCGGGGCCTGACGGTCTGTCTCGCCAACGACATCGGCCTGGCCGCCAACCGGGCGGGCGTCCGCGCATTCGATGCGCTGATTATCGACGAGGGACAGGATTTGCTGGATGGCGCAACACTGAAAAAACTGGATATGGCGCTCGCAGGCGGAATGGACGAAGGACGCTGGTGTTTTTTCCATGACGTGAACAATCAGGCGGGCCTGTGCGGGATCTGCGCGCCCGATGCCCATGCCACCCTGGCGCGCCAGGCGACGGCGCAGGTTCCGCTGCGAACGAACTGCCGGAACTCATTGCAAATCCTGCGGAAAGTACAAGAGACCCTGAACGCGGACATGGGCGTCTCCGGCGTGGGCGAAGGCCCGGAAGTGCGTTACCGGGAAGTCGCGCATCCAGGGGAGGCCGCGCGCGCATTGGCGGCGGAACTGGACGAACTCATCAACGGCGAAGGGTTTGCGCCGGGAGAGATCACGGTGCTCTCGCCCTTGCCGTTTCATCGTTCGTGCGCCTCGGCGCGCGAAGTGCGCGGAATGCTGGCAGTGCTGGACGAATCAGCGGTTCGCCACGCCCACCGAAGTACGACGGGTTTTGCGGAAATCAGCCATTACAAGGGGCTGGAAAGTGAAGTGGTCATCTTGATCGACATGCCGCCCCCCGGCGCGACCCGCGACCTCCGCGCCCTCCATTACGTTGGAATGAGCCGGGCGCGGGCAATGCTCGACATGGTCTGCGAAAGGCCAAGCTCGCCATGATCGCCCAAGATTTCAAGCCGCTTCGACTTCAAACCCCGCCACATTCCGCGCTTTTTTACTGAATTCCACCCCGATCAAATGAATGGGCTGATCGAGCGAGTGGTATTTGTCGGCGTATCCCTTTTCCCGGTCAATGCGCCCCGGGCTTCACGATTCGGATATCCCAACGTAAACACAATATTCCCGCTCAAATTCTTTTCCCCGGCAATGGTCAGATAACCGGACTGGAACATCAAGGCTTCGGTGGAAATATCGCCCACTTCAAAAGCGGAAATCAGCCGGGAAGAGGCTTTTGTTTTCAACAAGGCGGGCAAATAAACCTTGCGCTCGGTGAGCATGTCCATCAGGAAGGTCGGCGTGCCGGTCTCGAACCAGAAGGAACGGAATTCGCGCTTTTGAAAGAGCGGCAACAAATCGAAGGGGTTGTAGACCGCCTCGCCGCGCCAGTTGTAGCCGTTGTACCAGTGGCGGATTTTGTCCCTGTCCAATCCTAGCAGCCGTCCTCTCGGATTTCGCGGAAGGTCTGGATACCGGCAGGGAACTTCTTGCGGGACATGGCAAGCTCACTGGCGAGAAGGGAATGCCGGAAAATTGTACTGAAAATCCAGGCCGGGGCTATAACAGTACCCGCTCGATTCCTCCGTTGTTGGCCTGTTCCACGTAATACGCCAGCCAGTTCTCTCCGAGTGTCTTGCGGGCAAGTTCGATGACGAGGTAGTCCGGCTCGATACCGCTCGCCACATTGGCATAGCGCGCCAACCCTTGCAGGCAGCTTGGACAGGTCGTGAGGATGCGGGTCGGGGGCGTGGCATTGTTCAGGACGCCGACGTTCTTTTCGAGTTCTTCCTGCTTGCGGTAGCGCACCTGGGTGGAGATGTCGGGGCGGACAATGGCCAGGGTGCCGGATTCGCCACAACAGCGCTCGGAAAGCGCGACGGGCGCGCCAAGCAGTTGCTCCGCAACCTTGAGGGCGGGGTATTGCTTCATCGGGCTGTGGCAGGGGTCGTGGAAAAGGTAGCTCGCGCCCGCCGCGTTTTCCAGGCGGATGTTTTTTTCCATCAAGTATTCGTGGATGTCCAGCAGACGGCAGCCAGGGAAGATTTTGTCGAATTCGTATTCCAGCAATTGATCCATGCAGGTGCCGCAGGAGACGATGACGGTCTTGATGTCGAGGTAGTTGAGGGTGTTGGCGACGCGGTGGAAAAGCACGCGGTTTTCGGTAGTGATTTTCTGGCCTTTGTCTTCGTTGCCCGCGGCGGTTTGCGGAAAGCCGCAGCACAAATAGCCGGGCGGCAACACGGTCTGCACGCCGAGGTGGTAGAGCATGGCCTGGGTGGCAAGGCCGATCTGGCTGAATTGCCGCTCCGAGCCGCAGCCGGGGAAATAAAAGATGGCTTCCGCATCGGTCGCGGCCTTGGCCGGGTTGCGGATGACGGGGATGATCGCGCTGTCTTCCAGATCGAGCATGGCGCGGGCCGTCTTGCGCGGCAGCTTGCCAGGCATGGGCCGGTTGATGAGGTGGATGATCTGGCTTTTGAGCGGGGCGCGTCCAACGGTGGCGGGCGGCGCCTTGAGTTGTTTGCGGACGGGACGCGATTTGCGCCCGAGTCGATATGCGATGCGCTGGAGTTTGTAGCCCAGGCGGAGCATGAGGGTGCGCAGTACGCCGATCAGGGCCGGATCCTTGAGGGTGAGGAAGGCCATGGCCGCCGTCTTGCCGGGGTTGAACGAGCGTTTTTTCTGTTTGCGCAAGAAGTTGCGCATGCTGATGGAGACCTTGCCGAAGTCGATGTCGACCGGACAGGGCTTTTCGCAACGGTGGCAGACGGTGCAATGGTCGGCAACGTCTTCGAATTCGCCCCAGTGCGCGAGCGAGACGCCGCGCCGGGTCTGTTCTTCGTAAAGCAGGGCTTCGATGAGCAGCGAGGTGGAGAGGATTTTGTTGCGGGGGCTGTAGAGCAGGTTGGCGCGCGGAACGTGGGTGGAACAGACGGGCTTGCATTTGCCGCAGCGCAGGCAGTCTTTGACGGCGTGGGCAATGGCGCTGATTTCGGTCTGCTCCATGATGAGGGATTCATGCCCCATCAGGTTGAAACTCGGGGTGTAGGCGTTCGTCAGGTTGCCGCCAGGCATGAGCTTGCCGCGGTTGAAGCGGTTTTCCGGGTCGACCTTGGCTTTGTAGGAGCGGAAGGGGGCCATTTCCGCGTCGGTCAGGTAGTCGAGCTTGGTGATGCCGATGCCGTGTTCGCCGGAAATGACGCCGCCAAGCGAGCGCGCCAGCGCCATGATGCGGTCGACGGCGCGATCGGCGGCGCGGAGCATTTCGTAGTCGTCGGAGTTGACGGGGATGTTGGTGTGCACGTTGCCATCGCCCGCGTGCATGTGCAGTGCGACGAAAACCCGCCCGCGCAGGACTTGCCGGTGCAGGGCGTCGATTTTTTCCAGTACCGGCCGGAAGATGACGCCGTCGAAGATTTTCGAGAGACGGGGCGCAAGCTCGGTTTTCCAGGATACGCGGATGGAGTAGTCCTGCAAGCGATGGAAAAGCGTTGGATTGGCGGCGCGGTTGCTCAGCTCGCCCGCGTTGACGCCGAGGGCGGCAAACGCTTTTTCGGCTTCGGCCAGCGGCAGGTCGAGGTTTTCCAGCAGCCATTGCCAGCGTTGGCGCACGGTTTCGATGTAGGCGAGGGCAGCGTCGCGCCGGTCGCCAATCAGCTCTTCGGAAGCGAGATTGGCGTCGCCCTGGTCGAGCGGCAGCGCACCAGAGAGAAACCCGGCGAGTGCTTCGCACAAATCCAGCTTGTTCCGGATGGAGAGTTCGATGTTGATGCGCTCGATGCCGTCGCAATAGTCGCCCATGCGCGGCAGCGGGATCACGACGTCCTCGTTGATCTTGAAGGCGTTGGTGTGCCGCGAGATCGCGGCGGTGCGGCTGCGTTCGAGCCAGAAACGCTTGCGCTGTTCAGAAGAGACTGCGATGAAGCCTTCGGCGCCGCGCGCGTGGGTCATGCGCACGACTTCAGCGGCGGCGGTCATGACCGCGGTTTCGTCGAAGCCGACGATGTCGCCGATCAGCACCATCTTCGGGCGGCCATGGCGGCGGGCGCGGGTGGTGTAGCCGACCGCTTTCACGTATCGCTCGTCCATGTGTTCCAGCCCGGCAAGCCGCACGTTTGCCGCGTGCGCGCCGCCGCCGGGCTTGAAATGATCGGTGATATCGACGATGGCGGGCACTGCCTCGCGCACCTGGCCGAAAAATTCCAGGCACACGGTGCGGGTGACGGGCGGCATTTCATGCAGTACCCATCGCGCCGCGACGATGATGCCGTCGGTGCCCTCTTTTTGCACGCCGGGGATGCCGCCGAGGAATTTATCGGTGACATCCTTGCCGAGTCCGTCCTTGCGGCATCGCGCGCCGGGCATCAAGAGAATGCCTTCGCCCAGCAGCGAGCCGTGCGCGTCGATGCGACGCAAACGGAAGCGCACGTCTTTTTGTTCGTGGATCTTGCCGAAATTGTGATCGAGCCGTTCGACTTCGAGCCAGTTGCCGTCGGGCATGACCATCCGCCACCACGCCAAGTTGTCGAGCGCCGTGCCCCACAACACGGCCTTCTTGCCTCCGGCGTTCATGGCGATGTTGCCGCCCGCGGTCGAGGCCGAAGCCGAAGTCGGGTCGACGGCAAAAACCAGTCCGGCCTGGCTTGCTGTTTCCGCGATGCGTTCGGTGATCGCGCCCGCGCCGGTGCGGATGGTGGGGTAAGTCGTCGTCGACGGTTTGCCCATGGCGTCGCACAGGGCGATGCGCTCGACGGGGTCGATGCTGTTGAGTTTCTCGGTGTTGATGACGGTGGATTGCGCATCGAGCGGGATGGCGCCGCCCGTGTAGCCGGTGCCGCCGCCGCGCGGCACGATGCTCAGGCCCAGCGCGATGGCGCCGCGCACCAGTTGGGCGACTTCCTTTTCCGTGTCGGGATAAAGGACGACGAACGGATATTCCACCCGCCAGTCGGTCGCGTCGGTGACGTGCGCGACGCGAGCGTGACCGTCGAAGCAGATATTGTCCGCGCGGGTGTAGCGGGAAAAGCGTTGGCGGATGGCGCGGCGGCGGTCTGCCGTTTCCTTGAACCAGGTCTCGAAACTGCTCACGGTCTCGCGCGCCCGTTCCACGAGCAGACTCACGCGCTCATTGCCCTGCCGGCGGCTGTCGACTTCGTTGACACGATGATTGAGCGCCTGGATCAAGGCTTCGCGGCGCTTGGGGTTGGCGAGCAGATCGTCTTCGAGGTAAGGGTTGCGGCGCACGACCCAGATGTCGCCGAGCACCTCGTAGAGCATGCGCGCCGAACGCCCCGTGACCCGCTCGCCGCGCAACTCATCGAGCACCGTCCAGGCATCGGCCCCGAGCAGGCGGATGACGATCTCACGGTCGGAGAACGAAGTGTAGTTGTAGGGGACTTCACGCAAACGTGGATTCATCGCGGCGGGTGGAGGCGGATAAGCCGCTTATTCTAGCGAAGCGCGGCGCGGCGCGGCGCGGCGCGCCGCGCGCGGGCATTGTCGTTACGGTAAAGCGGGATGGGGCGTGAACCGGCGGGCGCGGCCAAGGAGACGCTGGACAAGCGCCAGTGCGAGGCGTGCAGGGTCGGGATGTGGCATGCGGCTTTGGGATTGCCGCGCTTCGCTCGCAATGGCGGATGGCTTAACTGGCGTTTTCCTGGGCAATTTCAAAAAACACAAGATCGTCCTCGAACTCCTGCGAGGAGAAGCCACAGCCGATTCGCCCGGCGGCGGAAATGGAATATTCCTCGCCCTTGACGCAGTGTTCTTCCTTGCCGTCGAGCGTCACGAAACAACCGTTGGTACTTTGGTCGATCAATACGAAACTGGCGCGGCGCCGCTCGATGCGTGCGTGCTGACGCGAGGCGCGCGGATCGTCGATGACAATATCGTTTCCAAGCTCGCGTCCGATCAGGACGACGGGGCGGTTTTCCCCGACGAATATCGTCTTTTGCTGGTGGAGCAGACGCAGGCGCGGCCCAAGCGGGGCTTGCGGCGATATTTTCGGCAAATTCTCCGCGCTGGCGGCGAGCGACGAAGCGGCAAGGGATGAAGTGGGCTGCGCGTGCGGTTGCAGGGAAGCTGCCGTACCGTTTTGGCTGCCGACACTGAAAACCGGCCATGGCAGCGCGTGAATGCTGTCGTGAAACGACTCAGTGCTGGCGAAATTCCGTACTGACGCGCTCAACTCGGCGACCGCTTTGGAACTTGCCAGGGAGTGGCCCGCGGTGCAGGCCAGGAGTATTCGGCGCGCGCCTTCCACGCCTTCGCCCCGGCCGTCCTCGACAGTGCCGTAATGGATGCCCGCCCGTATTTCCATGTGGGCGCCGCTCACGGGCGGCAGTTTGCGCACCCGGTCGACAGCCTCGCAGACGGCCATGACGCCATCGTCGCACTGTCCGAAAGTCGCAATGACCATGGCAGCGTCGCGGACGATGATTTCGCCGCCGCTGCCGCCGATGGCGAGATCGACGCGGTTCAGGCAACGTTCCACGGCGCGTGCGGTTTCGGCTTCTCCGAGCCGTTCGGCGAGCCGTTCGGCTCCGACAATTTCGGCGGCGAGAACACAGAGGTTTTGAGAATTGGGCATGGCGGTAATGGCAGTGAGAATGACTACACCGGGGGACGGGAAGCGGGATTATGCCATGGTCGATTGTTGGAATTTGCCGCGTATAGCACGGACAGGGCCGGCATCAGCCGTTCGCGCGGCGCCGAAACCACCGTATTCTTCGCCGTATTTGTCGTGTTCACCGTAATCCGCGTCACGTTCCAGAAGCGCGAAATCGAAAAGATGACCATCGCCCAGATGGGACGGCGTCACATTCCTGAGCGAGGCGGCGAGCGACTCGATGCGGCCTGGGTATTTCCGCTCCCAATCCCGCAGCATGGCCTTGATCTGTTGGCGCTGGGCGTTTTCCTGCGAGCCGCACAAAGTGCAGGGAATGATGGGAAACGCTTTCGCGCGCGCGTAACGGGCAATATCGGCCTCGGCGCAATAAGCCATCGGGCGGATGACGATATGCCTGCCATCGTCGCTTTTCAGCTTTGGCGGCATGGCCTTGATCCTGCCGCCGAAAAACATGTTCAGGAAAAGCGTTTCGAGAATATCTTCGCGGTGGTGCCCGAGCGCGATACGGGTTGCGCCAATCTCGCGCGCCGTGCGGTAGATAATGCCACGACGCAAACGCGAGCACAGCGAGCAGGATGTTTTACCTTCTGGGATTTTATTCTTGACGATGGAGTAAGTGTCTTCGGTGACGACATGGTATTCGAGTCCCATTTTCTCGAAATACGCCGGCAGCACATTTTCGGGGAAACCGGGCTGGCGCTGGTCGAGATTCATCGCCACGATGCGGAAGTTGACCGGCGCCCGCTCGCGCAGCGCCAGAAGGCAGGAAAGCAGCGTATAGGAATCCTTTCCGCCGGAGACGCATACCATTACCGTATCGCCGGGGCCGATCATGTTGTAATCGGCAATGGCCTTGCCGATTTGACGCAGCAGCCATTTTTCCAGGCTGGTGAAATTCTTGCTGGGCGGCTGAATGATATGGTCGATCACGGAAAGATATCGGAAGGGGAATGGCGGGAGATTATACCCGGCTTTTCAACCCGGCCTTTTCTCCGGCGGCATCCCGGAGCGGGAAATGTTTTCGGAAACGCCGCCAACCGTCTTTGCGAGGAACGCGGCGGACGCGGCGCGTGGTTCAGGGCAGTCCGCCGATGCACATCTGCTTGATAACCAGGTATTCCTCGATGCCGTACTTGGAGCCTTCGCGGCCAAAGCCGGATTGCTTGACGCCGCCGAAGGGGGAAACTTCGTTGGAAATCAGACCGGTGTTGATGCCGACCATGCCGTATTCGAGTTCTTCCGCCACGCGGATGACGCGGTTCAGATCCTTGCTGAAAAAATAGCTCGCCAGTCCGAATTCAGTGTCGTTGGCCAGCGCGACGGCCTCGGCCTCGGTCTCGAAGCGGAACAGCGGCGCGAGGGGGCCGAAGGTTTCCTGGCGTGCGCACAGCATGTCGGCGGTTGCGGCGGCGATCACGGCCGGCTCGAAGAAAGTGCCGCCCAGTGCGTGCCGCTTGCCGCCGACGAGCAGACGTCCGCCCTTGGCGAGCGCGTCGGCGACCTGCGCTTCCACCTTTTCCAGCGCATCGGCGTTGATGAGCGGGCCTTGCGCGACGCCCGGCTCGACGCCATTGCCGACCTTGAGCGTTTTGACCTGCGCGGTGAGTTTTTCGGCGAATGCGTCGTAGATGCCGCCCTGCACGAGCAAGCGGTTGGCGCAGACGCAGGTCTGTCCGCTGTTGCGGAATTTCGAAGCCATCGCGCCCTCTACCGCGAGTTCGATGTCGGCGTCGTCGAAAACGATGAATGGCGCGTTGCCGCCCAACTCGAAGGAGAGTTTTTTCAGGGTCGGGGCGCTCTGTGCCATGAGCATCCGGCCGACGTCGGTCGAGCCGGTGAAGGAGAGTTTGCGCACCGTCGGGCTGGCGGTCAGTTCCTTGCCGATCGCGGTGGCCTGCATACCGGTGACGATGTTGAAGATGCCCGCCGGAATGCCCGCGCGCGCGGCCAGTTCGGCCAGGGCGAGCGCGGTGAGCGGGGTGTATTCCGAGGGTTTCACGATCATCGCGCAACCGGCGGCGAGCGCCGGGGCGGCCTTGCGCGTAATCATCGCGGCGGGGAAATTCCATGGGGTGATCGCGGCGCACACGCCGATGGGCTGCTTGATGACGACAATGCGTTTGTCACGCGTCGGCGCGGGCATCACGTCGCCGTAAACGCGGCGCGCTTCTTCCGCGAACCATTCGACGAAACTTGCGGCATAGGCGACTTCCCCGCGCGCCTCGGCCAGCGGCTTGCCCTGTTCGGCCGTCATGATGAGGGCGATGTCGCCGGCGGCGGCGGCGATCAGTTCGTACCATTTGCGCAGGATGAGCGAACGTTCCTTGCCGGAACGCCCGCGCCAGGCGGCCATTGCCTTCTTGGCGGCCTCGATGGCCGCGCGGGTTTCCGGCGCGCCCAGGTCGGCGACCTGGGCGATGGTTTCGCCCGTGGCCGGGTTGCTTACCGGAAAGGCGGCCCCGTTTCCGGCGGCAACCCATTCCCCGTTTATGTAGCCCTTGTTTTTGAGCAGCTCTTGATCGTTGAGACGCATGCGTTTTCCTTTCCGGCGTTTCCGGAAAATTATCAGGAAAAACCATCGCGCACTACCCTTTCCCGAGAACCCCAAGAAAGATCATATTCAGTCATCAAGGAATTCGACGAATGCCAGGACATTCCGCGGGTTGTGCGCCGCACTCGCCCGCCAATCCTTATGGCGTGCCGGTTGCCGGGACTCATCCGCGCCATGGCTGCCCTGATCGTCACGTTGGCGCATTGATCCGCCCTGCTTCGACGGTCATCCTTGCGATGAACCCGGAGCGGCTCTGCCCCGCCGCACGCGCCAGGGCATCGAGCCGCGCCAGAGCGCGACGCGGCAGCGTGATATTCACCCGCTCGGCCCTGTCGTCGAGTATCGCGGGATCGACATCCGCGATGGCCCATATTTTGTTCAAGGCTGATTTTGTATCCGCCCGCGCCGCGATGCTGCAAATTCAGCAAACCGTTTTCGTAAACCGTTGAATTCCGCGCAGTATCGCTCGTCCGCGGCGAACGGATGCCGTGCAAGTGATTGAAGCAAGGATGCTTTCACCGATGGCATGACAGTTGCTATCCCTCCTGTTCGCCGGGCGGTTTGCCCGAAAAATCCGGAGATCATCATGAGCACAAGAAAACTTCGCCTGGGCGCTTTCCTGCCCGGCGCAGGCCAGCATTTCGCCGCCTGGCGGCATCCGAACGCCAAGGCCGACGGCATTCTCGACATCGAATATTACAAGGCGCTTGCGCGCACTGCCGAACGCGGGCTGTTCGACGCCTTTTCCCTTGCCGATGGGCTGGCGGCAAGTTTCGGGGGGCAGGTCGAATCCGGCGTGGGCGACAAGGCGACGGTGTTCGAGCCGGTCACGCTTTTCGCGGCGCTCTCCACCGTCACCAAGAACCTGGGGTTCATCGCCACGGCTTCGACGACCTACGAAGACCCGTACATTCTCGCGCGCAAATACGCTTCGCTCGATCACATCAGCCACGGGCGCGCGGGCTGGAACGTCGTTACCAGCCATGGCGACGCGGCGGCGAAGAACTTTGGCTACGACAGACAACTCACCCCGGAAGAACGCTACGGCCGCGCGCACGAATTCGTTTCGCTGGTCAAGGCGTTGTGGGATAGCTGGGAAGACGACGCCTTCATCCGCAACAAGGCGACCGGGCAATATTTCGATCCGGGAAAAGTCCATGCCCCCAATCATCACGGCAAACATTTCAAGGTTGCCGGGCCGCTCAACGTCGCGCGCCCGCCGCAAGGCCACCCGGTCATCGTGCAGGCCGGACAATCCGGCCTCGGGCGCGAACTTGCCGCCGAAACCGCCGAAGTCATCTTCACGGCCTGGCAAACGCTGGAAGACGCCCAGGCTTTCTACCGCGACGTCAAAGGGCGGCTGGCCAAATACGGGCGCTCGCCCGATTCGCTCAAGATCATGCCCGGCGTCTCGCCCTACGTGGCCCACACCGAGGCGGAAGCGCGCGCCAAACAACGCGCCCTGCACAACCTGATAAAACCCGAAGCGGGCCTTGCCCTGCTCACCGGCCTGCTCGGCGCGGACATCGACCTGTCCCGGTACGACCTCGACGGCCCCTTGCCGGACATCGTTCCACCGACGCGCGGCATGGTCAGCCGGCAAGACCTCCTGGTCGACATCGCGCGCAAGAACAACTTCAGCATCCGCCAGCTTTACGAATGGATCGCCTCCGGGCGCGGCCACTGGACAATCGTCGGCACGCCGGTACAGATTGCCGACAAACTCCAGGAATGGTTCGAGAACGGCGCGGCCGACGGCTTCAACGTCCTGCCGCCGCTCCTGCCGGACAGCCTCGACGACTTCGTCGACCTCGTCATTCCGGAACTGCAACGGCGCGGCCTTTTCCGCACGCATTACGAGGGCAGCACCCTGCGCGAAAACCTCGGCCTGGCCCGTCCGCACAACCAGTTCGCCAGACCGGAACCGGCGTTTTCCCGGCGCGAGGCCGAACCCGAACTCGCGGGCGATCTCCTCCCCACGGGCGGCCCCACGTTCGGCCCGACGCGCGGACAAAGCGGCGGCGAGCACATCTACCAGCAAGTCGTCCTTGTCGGTTCCTCCACCGTCAGCCAGCAGGATGCCGTGGACAAAGCCATCGCGCGCGCATCGGACAACTACCCCGGCCGCCTTCGCTGGTTCGAGATCGTCGATTCCCGTGGACATATAGATGGCGGTAAAGTCGCGCACTGGCAAGTCGTGCTGAAGATCGGCGTCAATCTCCAGGACTGAACAGGCCAGCCAGATCAAGAGTTTTCAAACCAAGCTTCCACCCCACGGCACAAGGAGTCGCTACCATGACAAGCACACGAACCGTCGAAAACGGCGTCAATCCCATCTTCGTTGAACGCTGGTCGCCGCGCGCCTATGACGAATCCGTCCTCTCGGCCAACGAACTCAAACCCCTGTTCGAAGCGGCGCGCTGGGCGCCCTCCGCCTACAACGCCCAACCGTGGCGCTTCATCTACGCCCGCCGGGGCGCGCCCGCCTGGCAAACCTTCCTCGACCTGCTGATCCCCTACAACCGTGGCTGGGCGCAAAACGCCTCCGCGCTGGCGTTCGCCATCTCGGCGCGGAAATTCATTCCGCCGGGCAAGAACGAAGCCATCGACACCGGCTTCCAGTCCTACGACACCGGCGCCGCCGTCGCCTACCTTGTCTTGCAGGCCAGCCTTGCCGGGCTTGCCGCGCACGTCATCGCCGGTTTCGACAAGCAGGCCGCCAAACAGGCGCTCGCCATTCCGGACGGCTTCCATATCGAAAGCGCCATCGTCATTGGCCGCCGGGGCGGCGCCGGCAAACTCCCGGCCGAACTGCAAGCCCGTGAAACCCCCAACGGTCGCAACGCCATCGAAAACTTCATCGCCGAAGGCCGTTTCGACTTCAAGGACGCCTGATGCAATACAAAAAACTTGGCCATACCGGCCTGGATGTCAGCCTCATCGCCCTGGGCACCATGACCTGGGGCGAACAGAACAGCGAGGCCGAGGCGCATTCGCAGCTCGACCTCGCCCTGGAGCGCGGCATCAACCTTGTCGATACCGCCGAGATGTACCCGGTGCCGCCCCAGGCCGAAACGCAGGGGCGCACCGAGGCGTATATCGGCACATGGTTGAAGGCGCGGCCCAGCGCGCGGGACAAGATCATCCTTGCCACCAAGGTTGCCGGTCCCGCGCGGCAGGCGGCGCGGCCCTCGCACCTGCGCGGCGGCGACGCCCGCCATGACCGCGCCAATATCGAAGCCGCCCTGCACGACAGCCTCAAACGTCTGCAAACCGGCCATGTCGACCTTTACCAACTGCACTGGCCCGACCGCACGACCAACTACTTCGGCGAACTGGGCTACCGCCATGTCGAAAATGAAGACACAGTGCCGATACGGCAAACCCTCGAAGTACTGGGCGATCTGGTCAAATCCGGCAAAGTGCGCCACATCGGCCTCTCCAACGAAACCCCCTGGGGCGTGCACGAATTTCTTCGCCGTGCCGAAAACGCGGGCCTGCCGAGAGTCGTGAGCATCCAGAACCCCTACAACCTCCTCAACCGCAGTTTCGAGGCCGGGCTTGCCGAATTCGCCATCCGCGAACAAGTGGGCCTGCTCGCCTACTCACCGCTGGCTTTCGGCGTGCTGACCGGCAAATACCTGGACGGGCGGCAGCCCCCCGGCGCGCGCGTCACCCGATGGGAGCGTTTCGGGCGCTACAAGGGCGGCATCGCCGAAACCGCCACCGCCGCCTACGTCGACATCGCCCGGCGGCACGGCCTCAGCCCCGCCCAGCTTGCGCTGGCCTACGTCAACCGCCAGCCGTTTCTCACCAGCAACATCATCGGCGCGACCAGTCTTGCGCAACTGGAAGAAAATATCGGCAGCCTCGACGTGCACCTGTCACGGACCGTACTCGACGAGATCGAAGCCGTACATACGGCGCATCCGAATCCCTGTCCCTAACACTGTTCGTGCCGGAAGCATGAAACCAAGTGGTCGTTGACCATGCCCGTGGCCTGCATGTGGGCATAGACGATGACGCTGCCCATGAATCTGAAACCGAGCCTTTTCATTTCCTTGGAAATGGCGGCGGATAGCGGCGTGGAAGGAGGCACTTCGCGCATTTCCTTCCATGTGTTCCGGATAGGCTCTCCGTCCACGAACGACCAAAGCCACGCGCTGAAACTGCCGTGCCGGGCGGCGATGTCCAGGAAAATCCGGGCATTGCCCACGGCGCTTTCGATTTTCTTTCGATTGCGCACGATGGCGGCATCCGCCATCAGCCGGTCTACGTCCCGCGCCGTGAAGCGGGCCACCTTTTCAGGGTCGAATCCGGCGAAACAGCGCCGGTAGGCCTCGCGTTTCTTGAGGATGGTGTTCCACGAAAGCCCCGCCTGGGCCGACTCCAGGACGAGAAACTCGAACTGGCCTCGGTCGTCATGACACGGAACGCCCCATTCCTCGTCGTGATAACGGATGCTCAAATCAAGGCCGACAGCCCAGTCGCAACGTGTTTTTTCCATGACCCGCGTCCATCAAACAGGGAAAAGCCGGTTTTCATTATGGCCCGGTCAAGACGGGCCGGGTTGCCGGGAGGCGGGAAAAAACGGGCGCGCCGCCCGCGCAACGCGCCCATTGGGAAAGATGCCGGGCGTTCAGGCGGAATCAGTCCCTATGCAGCTCGCGCCAAGAAACCCGGCCCTTGATGCCGGGGTTGGCGACGGGTTTGAGAGGGAGATCTTCTATCTCTCCGCTCGTGCCGCTGATACAAAGGCTCTCGCCGCAGGCAACCACGCCCTGCGGCATGCCGAGGGAGCCGATGCTGATTCTGGCGGGTATATCGTCGCCATCGGCGTCGAAGAGAACGAAGCCGAGCGTGGCGCCTGTAAAGGGGTTGATGGTGTAAATCCATCCGCCCCCGACGTCCCCGCAGGGGTCGTCCGTGGGAATGGTGGACGTCGTTATGAGCACCGTGCCTTTCGTGCCGACATCGAAGATTTGCGAGGGGTTGATGATCCGTTCGCCCGCGTCGGCGGCGAGGTTGAAGTCGATGAACCAGCCGCGTTTGCCGGTCATGTCGTTTTTCACCTCCGGCTCGATGAAGCCCGCCGTCGCCTTCGTGCCGTTTGCCAGGGTGATCACGGTACTGGCGGTCTTGAGCTTGCGCTGGCGCAGGGCGGCGCGGGTGGGAGCGGGCAGGGCGTTTCCGTCGATCAGGCCGTACCAGCTTTGTACCGACTGGTCGGATTTGTCGCTGCCTTGCAGGAACTGGCCCGTGCCGAAAAACACCCACGGCATGCCGGTCACGGGGTGGCGCACGGCTAGCGGCTGAGCGGTGATCGGCTGGATTTCGTTATTGGCGTTCCTTGCGGTAAACATGGGCTGCGCCGCGCCGCCGAAGGAAACCCGCCATGTGCCGCCGCTTTCGGCAAACCGCCACATATTGCCTTTCAGGTCGCCCGCGTAGATGGCATCGCCCGCCGAGAGAATGCCGTCCTCGTCGTGATCGAATGCGAACGGCGTGGAAAGTCCGTTGTCGCCGGTAGCCGTCGTATCGACTTTCTGGATAACCTTGCCATTGGCGACATCGATGAGGTAGAGCGCCGCCTTGCCGTGGCAACTGTTGTAGCCGTTGCCGACGATGGCGACGATACGGTTGCCGGAAAGCCTGGCGATGACCGGCTTGCCGATGATGATGCCCAGATCGTCCAGGATGTCGGCGCCGGCGCCGGCGCCGCATTGCGCGGCGTCCGTGCGGCCATTGAGTTCCCAGAGCACGTCGTTTTGCGAGAACGCGCCCGGTGTGGTAACGCGCAGGCCGTAGAGCGATTTCCCGCCCCGGCCGAGCGCGCCCGCCAGGTAACGTTCGCCGCCGCTCTCCGCGATGGCGGCCTCGCCGTCCACGTAATATTTGTGGCTGTAGTCGGGGTGTGTCAGATTGGGGAGCTTCGGGAACAGCACGGAAGGGATGTAGGCAAAGCGTTCCGCGCCGGTGGCGGCGTCGAATGCGTGCAACATGCCGTCGTTCGCGCCAAGGTAAATGGTGTCGGTAGCCTTGTCATAGACCATGCTATTGTTCGGGCTATCGCCCAGGGGGGCGCGCGAGGCGCTGGCGCGATCACGGTTGCGGAAAGCGCCGCCGTTCAACACCTCTTTAGCGCCGCTGCCGCGGAGGTAATCGAGGACATTTTGGCCGTGCGAGGCGTCCTTGCTTTCTTGCAGGTCGAGCTTTTGCTGTGCGTTCAGGGAGGCCCATCTGAATTCGATTCCGGCGCTGCCGACGACGCTGGCGTTATCACTGCGGGTGAAAATTTTGCGGGTGTTGGCCATTGGCATGGCGCTTGACGCTTTCCATACAATATTGCCCAGGCTGTCGTGGTTCTCTTTGGTGATGGCGTTGATTTCCCGGGCGCTCAGGTCGCCGCTCCAGTTCTCGGTCTGGTATGTCGAATTGAAGATCAAGGCATCGGACTTGCCGCTGGCGCCTTCCTGCTTTTCGTTCGTGGCGATTTTCCCGGAACCGGCGGCGATGTCGGAGATGGATTCGATGATGCTTTGCATGGCGCTGACGAATTCGTCCGGGTCGGCGGCGGAAAAGAAATCGCCATGGCCGTTGACGCCGGCATGGAGCAGGTCGTCGATTTGGTATGCCTCGGCGTTGGGCCAGGCGAATCCCGGCGCTGTTTGGGCATCGGCCGCGCGGAACGCCGCGCTCTTGTCCGCCACGCTTGGCGCGACGCCCAGACCTATCGTGTAAGTGGTCATGTGCTGCCACCAGGCCGGATCGCGCTTCGTCCCGTCCACTTTGTTGCTGGCGTTGGGGAGCAGGTCCTTGGCCCAGTAATACCATGCGACATCCGCCAGGGTGTTGCTGTAACCATCCCTGAAGGGCACCTTGCTCAGGGACGCGGCGGCGCCGTCCGGTTTTCCGGGAGGCGAGAATGATGTCGCCGATGTCGGGCCGTCCTGGTTGCCGGTCGCCACGGTCGCCGCCGCGCTGTTCCAATATCCGTCAGTCATCAGAATGGCGAAGCTTTTCCGGCAGGCGGCGGCTTCCGTTCCCGTGGCCTTCGCCGGGTCGTCCGCCCATGGGCCGATTGAGCCGGAAGGACGGTCGTAATACTGGCCCGCGTCGTCCAGCGCGCGCCGGAGCGGGGTGTCGCCGGAGGGGGCGACCGCGTAGAGCCAGTTCAGGAATTCTTTTTTGCGCGTGTCCGTGAAAGGCCGCACACCCTGTTCGATGGTGGAAATACTCTTTCCGTCCATGGTGCTTTTGGTGCTTTTATTGATTTTTCCCCATCCTACCCGGATATTGCCGCCCAATTGGACAAAAGCGCGGGAAATGCCCGCCCGGGCCGCCATGTTGCGGGTTCTGTAATAGGAATACCAATTGGCGAAATTTTGTTTTTGCTCGACCGTGGCGATAGTGACACGGGTGCAGTTTCCTGACCATCCCGAAGGGCAATCGTAGTAATGCGCGGCGCTTCCGTTATTCTGAAACGACAGGTATTCGCCGGGCCGCAGCGAAGTCGTGGGAAAGGTTGCGCCGTAGCTGTAGGTCGCCTTGAATACACTTGACAGATTGACTCTGCGCGGAATGGCGGCCGTGCCCGTGCCCGCGTAATTCCCCGACGAATTCCTGCCATTGAGATCGTAGCCGTTGAACCAGGCATTATTGAAATCGGCATTGCCGAGCGTACCGGGGGGCGTGGCATTGGAAATGCCGACCCCTGGCGGGGCGGGCGGCGGTTCGTAGGTAATGCCCGGGTTATAGTATAAAAAATTGGCCTGCGGCGATCTGAGCCGCTGGGATTGTTTCTCGGTCAGGTTTCCAATCGCGCCGCTTCCATAGTTCCATGAAGGGTTGCATCCGCCGCTCGGGTACGAATCCGAGCATGTCCATAATTGGCGGAATCCGGAGGTTGAGGGCATTTTATCCAGATCGGGCATAAACGAGAAATACATCGAGCCGGAGTCGTCATGAAGATAGAGCACATTGGGATCGCTGCCGCTTCCGGCGACCAGCGGTACGTTCGGGATGTCGAGTTCCGCCGATACAGGCGCGGCGGCGCTTGAAAACACCACGCCAATGGCGCAGGCCAGCAACCCGCGCGTCCGGGAAGAAAGCGGGAGAGCCGTGTGTTGCGGGTAGTTCGGGGGTTTCATGGGGCGCTCCTCGAAAGAAAAGTGTCGACAGCCGTTGTTTCGGGGCGTCTAGGGCGGGTTGTCGCCGGTGGCGTAAATGGACTGGAGCATGACAGCGGCCCGGCCAGCCGTGGCGTCGCTGCTGGCGGTGATCCGGAAGCGTTTGCACTTCTTCACGGGGTTGGTTTTATCGGCTGGATAGCAAAGGGCGCTGCCGGAGATGTATTCGACAATGTAGTAAGGCGTCAGCGAAAGTCCGCTCGTGGCGAAACTGTCGGACGCCTTGTGCCAGAACGCGCCCGTCGTGCCGGGTTCCTTGTCCCACAATGGCGCGCAGTCCGGGTCGGGGGGGCCGTACAGACCCTCGGCGATCTGTTCGGCGAAATCGCAGAGGTTATCCACTTCGACCGGCTCGGGCAGGGAAAAGCTCTTGGCCTCCTCGCTTTGCGCCCATTGTTCGGCCGCCGCCTCGCCGATGCGCAGGCCGGCCTCCGCCGACTGGAAGGCCAGATCGCGGTCGCGGGCCGTCGCGCTGATGCGTTCTTCCTGGATGCCGGTGCGCAGGCTGGCGGTCGCAAGCAGTGTCATGAGCGCAAGCAAAATGATGGAGACCACCAGCGTGGCTCCCTGTTGATGCCCGGAATGAAATTGCCTGTTCATGGCGGCGGTTGTGTTGGCTGCCGGTTTCTGAGGGCCACGGTATGCGCCAGGGTGCGCTCGACGTAACCCGTGGCGAGCGTACTGTCGTTTCGCAGGGTGAGAAGAATGCGGATGGCCTTGACGTTGGGCCAGTCGTCCGGGTCGATGTTGTTGGCCTCGACATATGCGGCCTTATCGGGAACGAGATAGCTGAGTCGCAGCGCCACGGCGTTGGAGGCGATTTCGTCGGCGCTCGCGTTGTCGCCGATGACGCGGTAGAGGGATTTCCCCCCGCGTTCGTTCGCCCCGATGAACCAGACCTCGGGTTGGAGCATGGCAAGGTAGGCGTTGACCGTGCTGAGTCCGAAAGCATCCGGGTCGAAATCGGGAGACGAGAACGTTCCCCGGTCTGGCATGGATGCCGTGGGGCTGGCCGTGAAAGTTCCCCCCGCGAAAATGACGCCATTGCTCTGATCACAAGCGAGCATGAGGCCGTCCGGATCGAACCCGTTCATTGATCGAAGCGCGAGCGTGCCGCCTGATTTGCCGATGACCGGGCTGATTCCGCCGCCGCCCGCGTCGGAAGCCAAGGTAATCAGGCGGAGGCTGTCGCCGCTGCCGGAAGCGTAAGCGACGGCGAAATCGCTATTGTCGATTTTCTTGATACTGGCGGAAACGCCGGCGAATCCGGTGTCTTGCATGCCTTCGAGCGCCAGCTTTTCATACTGGCCCGTCGCATACCAGCCGGCGCCGGATGTAATGGCAATATCTCCCGCCGCCGTGCCGCAAGGCGTGCCCCCCGCCTCGCGCAAAGAACGACGCATGAAGTCGAAAGCGATCCGGGCGTTTTCCTGGATGCGGGCTATCGCCTCGGTGTCGCGGCTGGTTCCGCGGCTGGCCACGAGGGCGCTGGTTGCGGCGATGATGACAAGCAGGCCGAGCGCCATGGAAATCATCAACTCGATGAGTGTCATGCCAACGCGCTGGCGGCGGCGCGGAAGGGCCAGGGCGCGGATGTCCATCAGAGCTGGCTCCTGTTGATGAAGCTGCGGGCGATGCCGCTTCTCGCGTCGCCCGCATCGCCACGGCTGTCGTTCCAGGTGATGGTCACGGAGCAAAGGTATCCGTCGTCGAGGCCCCCGTCGCAATGCACGCCGCCGCATGCGCCCTGGCCAAGATTGTTCTGGAGGTTTTCGATCCAGAATTTGAGGTCTTCCTTGGCGACGGGATCCGAAGTGCTGATGGCTTCCGGATCGCAGAGATTGGCGGTGTCCGCGGCGGCGCTGGTCGAATAGGCTGTCGCCTTGATATTTCCATCGACGGTGTTGGCGCGTATGGCGTCGAGGATGGTGTAAGAGAGGAAAACAGCCTGGCTGCGTTCCAGCGCGCTTTCGGCGCTGCGCAGCGAGGTGAGCTGCAAGCCCGCCACGCCAAAGAGACCGAAGGCAAGGATGAAAACAGAGACGAGAACTTCTATCAAGCTGGAACCCGCGCAATGACTGGAGGAAGCACTTATTCTGAATATTCTCATTTTTGTTGTCTCATTATAGGATGCGATCCAGACCCGTATTTCCGTTGGCAAGGCGCTATCGCGGAACCGTGCCGCCCGTCTTGTCACGCTACGTATTCGTAAGGATTTTCGGATGTCTTCCAAAGTGGCTGGAGCGACCTTTGTCACATCTTCGCGGGCATTGGCTTCCGCGAGGAAATAGTTGACATCCTCCCCCGCCCTGAAGGGCGGCGCTTGCCGCGCTTCGGAAAATCGAGCCGCTGCGTGGATTGCCGCGTCGCTACGCGCCTCGCGGTGACGAGGCGGGGGCTTTCGCTATTGTGGGCAAGGCGCGTATCTGGCGGGGCAGGGCGTCAGTACGCCGGCGCTTGGCGCGTATTCGAGCAAGCGCCGAGGGTATTCGAGGGCGTCCGGCGCCTGGCTGGACAAGCGGCGAGCGTCGGCTTGACAACGCGGGGCGTGTTCGAACAAGCGCCGAAGGTATTCGAGAGACGCCGGCGCTTGCTCGGGCAAGCTCGAAGCATCGGCTTCTCGAAGTTCCGAGCGTATTCGGGCAAGCTCTGAGGATGTTCGAGGACGTTCGGCGCTTGTTCGAGGAAGCTCGAAGCATCGACTTCTCGAAGTTCCGAGCGTATTCGAGCAAGCGTCAAGGGTATTCGAGGGAGCGCGGCGCTTGCTCGGGCGAGCGCCGGGCGTATTCGAGGAAGCACGGCGCTCGTTCGGACAAGCCCGCGCGCCGGGACGGCCGGAAAAAACTTACTCCGACGGCTGCGCACGGCGCGGCCTGCCGCCGGGGAAGCGTTCCTTCAACTCCGCGTAAAGTGTTTTTGCGCCTTCCACATTGGCCTTCGTCGCCGCCAGCAGGCCG
>JAIRMC010000037.1 GCA_031258965.1 Azoarcus sp.
GCCCGGCGGAAAAGGGCCATCGCATGCCAGCCCTGTATCACGGCGTCGTCCAGCGAGGTTAGCGCCTGCATGTGCGTGTTGACCTGTTCGCGCGCCTTTTATTCCAGCGCATAGCGAAACTCCTACGGATTGTTTTCATGTGATGTGGCGTTGCCGCTTGCTGTGCGGCGCTTTCACGCCTGACGTTAGTGGCCGTGTTTTACAGAGGCACGGGAAAAACGTGTTAACACGGCTCTTTCTGGCCGCTTCGCCGCCTGCCTGCCGCAAGGCCGCCCGCCGCGAAGCGGCAAGCCAGACAGCGCATCAAAAAGCGCCGCGCGGCGAGCGGCAACGCCAAGCCGGGGAAGCGGGCAGGCAAGCTGACGTTGCATTTCCTGCCCGGCTACGCACTGGAGCTGAACTCCGCGAACTCGTCGCGCTACGCCAAGCGTGCCGATGTCGATGTTGCACGGAACCCATCGAGGAGCGGGTGGAAAACTGGCCGACCGCGTCCATGGCCAGCTTGTTCGTATCGCCTCTCAACTTAAACTCGCCCGGTCATTCTTCCAGGATCCATCTGTCGCCATATTTACGACTTATGAGTAAGCATTCCCATCCCGACTGAAGCCGCTCCCCGATATGCCTCGCCAGGGGACCCATCTTGAAATGACAGTCAATACACTTATTATCCAAAGCGCGATTCTCCTTTCTCTGCCTGCATTTCGCGCCATTCAGCATCAATTCGTAGCGACATAAAAAATGTCGCTATACTTTACACATTTGGGCGAGAGATATTATTTTTGATTAAAAATCAATAATATAAAAACTAGCACGTTTCTTGCTGAGAGTGTTTTGTCACTCAAGACACGTTAGCGAAGGCCAGAAGCCGCGCTATTCACATCAAGGAGTCAATCATGCAAACATATACTGTTGGAACATCCACCCATATACATCCTGAAACACTCACCGCTGCTGTCCTTGCCAGCCCGAGCCGAACGCCCAAGCGGATACCGCAGCGAGATGTCAACGTATGCTTGGACCGCGACATCCTTGCCAGCCTTCGGGCAACGGGGCCAGACTGGCAGGCCCGCTTCAACGCAATCTTGCGTGAATGGCTGGAAACGCACTCCCCAACTCAATAATGTGAGACGCAGGCTATCGGAGTCCGTCTTTACCCCAGTTTCCGACGGCGGGTACCCTTGGTCTCAATTGTTTCTTACCCAAAATCACAAAAAACTAGCACCGCGGCCTGAGCCACGTCACCACCATGAAAGCAAGAAGCCGTCTTCGGACGGCTTCTTGCTTTCATGGGATCAGGGACAGGGGCCAGGGCAGCAAGGCGGCACAGAGTGCCGCGTAAACACATCCGATTCCGGACGCCTAATCCTTCTTCGCTTTCAATGACCCGCAGGGCAAGGCACTGCCCGCTATGCCTCCTGCGCTGGGCCACCGCCTTTTTTCATTGTCTTGCCTTCTTCGGCGCGTTTCTTGCGCACGGCCTTCGGATCAGCAATGAGGGGCCGGTAGATTTCGACCCGGTCGCGGTCGCGCAGCACTGTATCGGACCGGGCGGGCCGGGCGTAAACGCCAAGCTTGTTGCGCCCGCCGATGTCAATGTCCGGATACTTGAGCAACAAGCCGGAAGCCTCGACCGCTTCGCGCGCGGTAGCCCCTTCAGGCAGGGAAAGCGACACTGTGTCTTGCTGGTGCGGCAAAGCGTAGACGACTTCGATTTCTATGAACTCACTCATGAAGAGGGTATTCCGTAAACCTGGCTCGCGCGCTTGACGAAGGCTTCGACGAAAGTATTCGCAATATGGTTGAATACCGGGCCGAGTGCCTTTTCGAGCAGTCTGCCCGAAAAGGCGTAGTGCAGATTGAATTCCACCTTACATGCGGAATCACCCAGCGGCATGAAATGCCATCCGCCATCGAGGCGGGAAAACGGGCCGTCCGTCAGACGTATCAGCATCTCGTCGGGATAACGTTTGCGGTTCTCGGTACTGAAGCGGGATTTGATGCCGTGGTAATTGATATGCAGTGTGGCAGCGGTGATCTCCGCATCGCGGGCAATCAGGTCAGCCCCAGCGCACCACGGCAGAAAACGCGGGTAATCCTCGCAGCGGTCGACCAAGTCGAACATCTGCGCAGGCGTGTATTCGATCAGGACTTTCTTGTGGACATCAGCCATCTGCGCGACGGTCAAACTGATAAGATGCGCAATTCTAACGCAAAGCCGGAATCTTCCGCCCCCGCTTTTCCGCCATCGCAGATTTTCCCATGAGCATCGTCGAAAACCGCAAGGCTCATCACGACTTCTTCATCGAAGAAAGATACGAGGCCGGGCTTGTACTTGAAGGCTGGGAAGTCAAGGCCGTCCGCGCGGGCCGCGCCAATATCAAGGAAGCCTACGTCATCATTCGCGGCGATGAAATTTTCATTCTCGGCATGCACATCACGCCGCTGGCGAGCGCCTCGACCCACGTCAGGGCCGACCCTGTCCGCACCCGCAAGCTCCTGCTGCACAGCAAGGAAATCGCCCGCCTGATCGGCAAGGTTGAACGCGCCGGATTCACGCTCGTCCCGCTTGATCTGCACTTTGTCAAAGGGCGAGTCAAAGCTGGAATCGGGCTTGCCAAGGGCAAGAAACTCTACGACAAGCGCGAAGATGAAAAAAAGCGCGACTGGGAACGGGAAAAAGCGCGGCTGATGCGGAAACCCGCCTGAGAACCCATGATTACCGTCATTGCGAGGTTTGACGCGCTACGGCGCGCCATACGCGGCGGCAGCGGCTCCACATCGCCAACAATGACAATTGCCGCAATCAAAATTTCCTGAATAACACCAACCTGCCCGGTAGTACACAGGAGAAACAGCGCGCTGGATGCACCGGATATTTTCCCGGCACATCGTTATACATCAGACAACATTGCGCTGATTCGGCGCAAGGCTTACATTGCATCCGGGTCAACCAGACCGAATCCATCTCAACTCGAAAGGAGCATGCCATGCAATACCCTTTGTATAAAATCCTTGCCGCGACGCTGGCGCTTTCCCTGGGCATCGTGCAAGGCGCGCAGGCCGGAGAAGTCTCCGCCGCCGTCGCTGCCAACTTCACCGCGCCCATGCAAGAAATCGTCGCCGAATTCGAGAAAGACACCGGGCACAAGGCCGTGCCCTCGTTTGGCTCGACTGGCCAGCTTTATACGCAGATCAAGAACGGCGCGCCGTTCGGCGTATTCCTTGCTGCCGATGACGCTACTCCCGCCAAACTCGAACAGGAAGGCGGCACGGTCGCGGGCAGCCGCTTCACCTACGCCATCGGCACCCTCGTGCTCTGGAGCGCCAAAGAAGGTCTTGTAGACAACAAGGGCGAAGTGCTGAAAAAAGGCGACTTCGCGCACATCTCCGTTGCTGATCCGGTCAAGGCCCCCTATGGCACAGCAGCCGTCGAGGCGCTCAAGAAACTGGGCGTATTCGATGCGCTCTCGGCAAAAATCGTGACGGGCAACAACATTGCGCAGGCGCATCAGTTCGTCTCCACCGGCAATGCGGAACTGGGTTTTGTCGCCCTCTCCCAAGTGTTCAAGGCGGGCAAGCTCACGGGCGGCTCCGCCTGGATCGTGCCGGAAAACCTCTACGAACCGATCCTCCAGGACGCCGTGCTCCTGACAAACGCCAAGGATAACGAGGCCGCCGTCGCGCTGTTGAAATACCTGCGCGAGCCGAAAGCCGCCGCCATCATCAAGTCTTACGGCTATCAACTGAAATAACGCGCGCGGGACTGCGGGGCGCGCCCTCCGGTCCCGCAGTCCGCACATCTTCCCGAACAACTGGACATGGACGCTTCCAGCCTCGCCGCCATCTGGCTCACCTGCAAACTGGCGGCCCTCGTCACCGTGCTGTTGCTCTTGATCGGCACCCCGATTGCCTGGTGGCTGGCCAACACCCGTTCGCGCCTCAAAGGCGTGGCGGGCGCGGTTGTCTCCCTGCCGCTGGTGCTGCCGCCCACCGTATTGGGCTTTTACTTACTGCTCACCTTCGGGCCACAAGGCTTCATCGGACAGTCCATGGACGCCATGGGGCTGCAACGGCTGCCTTTTACCTTCACCGGGCTGGTCGTGGCATCCATCCTGTATTCGCTGCCCTTTGTGGTGCAGCCCATCCAGAACGCTTTTGAGGCCATCGGCAAGCGCCCGATGGAAGTCGCGGCCAGCCTGCGGGCCGCGCCGTGGGACGCATTTTTCAGCGTTGCCGTGCCGCTCGCCCGGCCCGGCTTTGTGACCGCCGCCATTCTGGGCTTCGCACATACGGTGGGCGAATTCGGCGTCGTACTCATGATGGGCGGTAACATCCCCGGCAAGACACAAGTCCTCTCCGTGAAAATCTACGACTACGTGGAAAACGGCGACTACACCCAGGCCCACTGGCTGGCGGGCGGCATGGTGTTCTTCAGCTTCATCGTGCTGTTGCTGCTCTACGGCAGCCGCAAACGGAGTTCGTGGAGCCAGTAATGAAAGCGCGTTTCCGCATCGCCTGGCCCGGCTTCACACTGGACGTCGACCTACGCCTGCCGGAAAAAGGCGTCAGCGCCCTGTTCGGCCCTTCCGGCTCCGGCAAAACCACGCTGCTGCGCTGCATGGCCGGACTGGAACACGCGCCGGACGGCTTCCTGGACATCGAAGGGCAGGTCTGGCAGGACAGCGAACGCAGTATCTTCCTGCCTGCCCATAAGCGCCCGCTAGGGCTGGTATTCCAGGAAGCGAGCCTGTTTCCACACCTTTCCGTGCGAGGCAACCTCGAATACGGCATGAAACGGGCGGGTAATGCCCAGGGCGAAGGGTTCGACGCCACGCTCGACCTCCTCGGCATCCGCGCGCTCCTGCCGCGCGACCCCGGCCAGCTCTCCGGCGGCGAACGCCAGCGGGTCGCTATCGCGCGCGCGCTCCTGACCCGGCCACGGCTGCTGCTCTTGGACGAACCGCTCGCCGCGCTGGACATCAAAAGAAAGCAGGAAATCCTCCCCTATCTGGAAGCCCTGCGGGAAGAACTGGATATTCCCGTCCTCTACATCAGCCACTCCCCCGACGAAGTGGCGCGGCTCGCCGATCACCTGACACTCATCGAAAACGGGCGCGCCATCGCCAGCGGCGCACTCGCGGAAACCCTTGCACGGCCCGAGCTTAGCCCCGCCTTCGCCGACGATGCGGGTGTCGTGCTGGAAACAACCGTCGCCGCGCACGAAACGGACAGTTTGGCCCGACTGGAATTCCCCGGCGGCAGACTCTACGTCTCCGGCCACGACAAAGCGCCCGGCAGTCGGCTGCGCTGCCGGATCAATGCCAGTGACGTCAGTCTCGCATTGAGCGCCCACAGGGACACCAGCATCCTCAACACCCTGCCCGCGACCGTCACAGCCGTAGTCGATGCCGACGCCCCTGGACACGTACTCGTGCAACTGCAACTTGCGAACAACGGCCCCCTGCTGGCGCGCATCACCGAACGCTCCCGGCGGACGCTCGGCATCGCGCCTGGTTTGGCAGTCATCGCGCAGGTCAAGTCGGTGGCGCTTCTGTAAGCTGACCGGGAAAGGAGAGACCATGGAAAATCAAGAGTGCTTGCATAGGTGTTGAGTCCCGGCATTTGCTGTGTTAGGGGTATACGCTGCAACGTTCCGTCAAGCGGGCATAGGAGCGTAGTTCGTACAAATCCGGGCAATGATTGAATGAAACCTGTCCGATGATCGAAGCGCGAGCCAAGGCTGAAGGCGGAATTCCGGAATTCTTGACGGAATAAAACCACACGCATGATCTGCGCGTTCGATTAGACTAAACTACGCGTCACAAGGTCACGCTGGGGTGCGGCGACGCGCCCCGGCGCATTGATGAGATTATTGATTCTGTATTTCCCGCCCGCCATGTTCCGACGTCCGTCCAGCTTTCTCGCGCTCTTTGCGGCGTGCTCTTTTGCGTTTTCCGCCCCTTTGGAGCCACTGCGGCCAAGTCCGTCCCACGTGGAGGCGGCCATTACCAGCGCCCATCTGCTGTCGCGCTACCACTATCGTGCGCCGCAACTGGACGATGCGCTCTCGGTGCAGATTTTTGATCACTACCTGAAGGCGCTCGATCCCGCGCGCCTGTTTTTCCTGCAATCCGATGTCGATAGTTTCGCCCATCTGCGCAATCGGCTCGATGATGCCATTCTTGACGGCAAGCTCGATGCGCCTTTCGCCATGTTTTCAAGATACGCAAGTCGCGTCAACAAACAGCGGGGCGTCATCCGGGAATTGCTTGCGAATAGTTTTGATTTCACCGGCAACGAGAGCTACGAGCCGGATCGCAGCGATGCGCCATGGGCGGTTTCCGAAGCTGCCCTGCGCGATATCTGGCGCAAGCGGATCAAGAATGACTGGCTGCGCCTGCGACTGGCCGGGAAGAACGACGAGGCCATCCGCCAGACGCTTGTCAAGCGTTACGAACACGCGCTGGAGCGTTCCACCAAGCTCAACAGCGATGAGGTGTTCCAGCTTTTCATGAACGCCTGGGCCGGCACGCTCGAACCGCACACGAACTACCTCGGCCCGCGCGCCGCCGAGGATTTCGCCATTTCGATGAAGTTGTCGCTGGTCGGCATCGGCGCGGTGCTTCAGGAGCGTGATGATTACGTGACCGTGCGCGAATTGCTCCCCGGCGGGCCAGCCTTGCGCTCGGGCAAAGTCAATATCGGTGATCGTATCGTCAGTGTCGCACAGGGCGAGAAAGCGCCGATGGTCGATGTCACCGGCTGGCGGGTGAATGAGGTCGTTCCTCTCATTCGCGGCAAGCACAATACGGCTGTCGTGATCGACTTCCTGCCCGCCGAGGGGGCGGGCGACAGCGCCCTGCGTCGCGTAACGCTGGTGCGCGATACCATCCGGCTCGAAAACCAGGCGGCTTCCGGCTTGATACGCGAAGTCCGCAATGGCGGCAACGCGATGAAGATCGGGGTCATCAAGCTTCCCGGCTTTTATCAGGACACCGAGGCCCGCCGCAATACGCCGGGGCAGTTCCGCAGCGCGACGCGGGATGTGGCCAGGATCATTGACGATTTCAAGCGCGACGGGATCGACGCGCTACTCGTGGATTTGCGCAACAACGCTGGAGGGGCGCTCGACGAGGCGGTTTCGCTCACCGGCCTTTTCATCGATACCGGCCCGGTCGTCATCCAGCACAACGCACGCGGTCAAACGCGCATTGAGCGCGATCTTGTGCCGGGCATGGCCTGGAACGGGCCGCTCGCCGTGCTCATCAACCGCGCGTCCGCTTCGGCTTCCGAAATTTTCGCCGCGGCCATCCAGGATTATGGCCGAGGCATCGTGATCGGCGAGGACAGTTTCGGCAAAGGCACCGTGCAGACGCTGATCGACCTTGATGAACTGGAGCACAATACCCAACGCCGCTACGGTGAGTTGAAGATGACCATCGCCCAGTTCTTCCGCGTTTCGGGCAGCACCACCCAGTTGCGCGGAGTCAACCCCGACATTGCGCTGCCGTCGCTGCTCGACGCCAAGAGTTTTGGCGAGTCGGCCTACGACAATGCCTTGCCGTGGTCGCGTATCGGCCCTGCCGAATATCGCGGCGCGGGCAATATCGTACCGCTGTTGCCCACGCTCGCCCTGCGCCATGAACAGCGCGTCGCCCACGACAAGGGGTTTCGCCAGTTTCAGGAAGAGGCGAACGATCTGAAAATCCTACGTGATCGCAAGACGGTTTCTCTCAATGAGCGCGTGCGCCGCGCCGAGCGCGACCGCCTGGAAGCCCGCGCCAGGGCGCGCGAGAAGAACGGCGATCCTGTCGGCGAGCTGGGCGAGGCGGAGGATGTGAGTGATGACGGCCTGCTCGCCAGCGAGCGCAGCCTGAGCAGCGAGTTGGCCGCTGAAAAGGTGCGCAAGGCCGCGCGCGATGTCATTCTCGACGAGACCGCGAACATCCTTGGCGATATGGCCGAATTGCTGCGGACGAATCCGGAGATTGCGCGGCGCGTCAGTTCGCCGCGGAATTGACGGCCCGTCCCACCGGGACGGCGCCGGCCTGGATTTGAAGCGATGTGACGAGCGCGCTCTTGCGCTTCGAGGGCGCTTCGATCCGCTCGATGAGGCGCGCGAGATTCCCTTCCGGATCGCGCAGCCAGCCCGGCAGCCACACGCGCGCCACGGCGGGCCATTTCATGATGTCGCGCAGTAACATGGGGGCGCAGTCCCTGTCCGTTACCGTCGGGCGGGATCGCCAGGCGGGGCCATCGACCATGATCGCCAGACGCCAGCCCTCGTCGCCCGGTTTTTTCACCGCGAGGTCGACCCGGAACGCCGAACGGCCAATTCCGGCCTGGGCAAGATAGCCGCGCGCTTCCAACGCGGCGGCTATTCGGGAGACCAGCCCGCCGCGATCTTCGCTGCCGCCCTTCAGTGTTTCGGCCTCGCCCGTACCGGCGGCGAATTCCATGTAGCGTTTCAAATCCCGAAGCCCCGCCGCGTTGGCGTGCGCAGGCCCGATGTGCGCCGGGTCGAACGAAGTGAAAAGCGACAACTGCCTGCGCGCGCGCGTGATGGCTACGTTCAGCCAGCGTTCGCCGTCCTTGCCGCTCAGGGGGCCGGATAGGGGCAGAGCGTTTGTGCGGGGATCGGGCTGGAACATGAGCGAGCACAGGATGACGTCGCGCTCTTCGCCCTGCGCGCTTCCGGCATCTTTCACGAAAAGCCAATGGCCGGAGCCGGAGGGTTCCGTCATCGCCGCGTGGATCAGGGGGTCGCCGGAGTTTTCCAGCATGTCCTGTATCAGGTCGCGCTGCCGGAGGTCGAAACAGACGACGCCGATGGATTCGCGCCGTCGAGCCGGATCGTGGAAGCGGGCGCGGATTTCGTCGACAACAGCCTGCGCTTCCGCTGGGTTGCCGCGATCTTTTTCGGGGGAAAACCCGCCTTCCACTCGCCGCCAGACGATGCCCGCATCGGCGTCGCGGCATGCCGCGGGCAGGGTGATGAGGCTGTTTTCGTAATAGCAGGCGTTTGAAAAGGCGATGAGGTCTTCGCTTTCGCTGCGGTAATGCCAGTCCAGGTGAAGTTGCGGCAGTCCGGCGTCCGCCGCTTCGCTCAGGATGCTTTCCCGCGCTTCGACGCGGGTTTCCGGCGCGCTGGCCGACGTTGTAATCCCCGGCGGAATCTGCTTCGGGTCGCCGACGATCACGACCGACTCGCCGCGCCCCATGGCGCTTATCGCTTCCGGCGTCCGTATCCGGGAGGCCTCATCGAAAATCACGATGTCGAATTTCAGCGAGCCTGCATCCAGGAAATGCGCCACCGAACCGGGACTCATCAGGAAGGCCGGAACCAGCGTCAGCAAGGCTTCCGGATAACGGGCGGAGAGTTCCCGCAGGCCCATGCCGCTGCGTTTGCGGTCGATCTGCCGCAACAGCGCAGCCATGTCGCCCTGGACGCCCTCTGCCCGGAGGTTTCGGTGCGCCAGCAGACGCGCGGGGATGGCGGAGGTGGAAAGACGGCGCAGTTCGCGCGCGCTTTCCTGGAAATTGAGAACCGCGCGCGCCTGCGCGGCATCGTCGAAGGCTGTCAATCCGTTTGCCACGAGGCGTTCGCGCAGCGAGGCGGCGGCCAAGCCGCGCTGCATGACCGATCCGGCCTCGTCCAGCGGGAATGCCCTGTTTGCCAGCTTGTCCGCGAGGTCTCGCCCCCCGGCCTGTTCGATGGCCTGAAGCGCCTTGCGCAAACGGGTGTGCCGTTGCAACTGGAGCAGCCCCGTACCCGCGATATCGTCCGCCCAGCGCGGCGCGTCCTTGTCCCAGGCTTCCAGCCAGTTGCGACGGCCCAGCCATTGCGCGATACTGCGCTCGGTCGCGCCGACGACGGCCAGCCATCTCGTCCAGGCCGCCGCGACTTCCTTCAATGTCTGGATTTCGCTGTCGGCACGCGGTTCCTGCGCTTTCAGCCACGCGGCGGGCGCTTGCCGTTCCAGCCAGACGGCAATTTGGGCCAGTTGTACGGCGTCGTCGAATTCTTCCAGCGCGCGGGGGCGGTACGCCGCCCATTCGGCAGGCAAGACCAGACCCGGCACGGCGGAAAGCTGGCTTTTCAGTCCGATTGCCTGATCGCGCACGGTTTGCGCGGTGCGCAAGGCGGCAAGCAGCTTGTCGCCTTGCAGGCCGGCGCCGGGCTGGGCGAGCGCCTCGACCGCGACGCGGACGGATTTCCGGCGGATTTCCGGGAAGAATCTGGCTTTGTCGAGCCGGGCCACGGCGAAAATCCAGTCGTTGAGCAGGGGGGAGTCGACCAGGTTGGGGGTCAGCAGCGCCGCGAGGGTGTCGCGGTGGGCGTCGAGGAAGGAAGCCAGTTTTTGGCGCAAGGCGGCGGCAGCGTCCCGCCAGCCTGGACGGGCGATGTCCTGGAAGTGCGCCTTGCCGGGCAGGAGACCCGCCTGGGCCGCCGCGATGCAGGCGTTCATGGCTGACAGGTATTTGCCCGGTCTCAATTCCTTGAGCGCATCCGGCCAGCCCCGGCCCAGGCCGTTCAGCTTGCGCCGCGCCGTGTTCAGTTCCGTGAGCGCGCGTGTCAGTGTCGTGAAGGTCAGCGCCCCCAGGTCATCCAGCCCGGCAAGCAGCCATGGATCGTCCCTCGGCGCGCCGATTTGCCGGAAGATGCGGACGGCTTCGGTCAGCGCATTCTTCATAGCGGGCATGTCGATTTTTCCGACAAACCTCGGATCGAGCGTCCAGCTCGAGCCGTCCCCGAGCTTCGTCAGGATGTCATGCGCCGTCCAGAGGGAAAAATCCACCGTATTGGGCGAATGCACGCGGTCGGGGTAATCCCGCAGCGCCGCGAGCGCATCGTCGTGTTTGGCGAGCGCCGCCTTCCAGGCCGCCTCGCTGCCGTCGGCGCTTACGCGCAGCGAGCGTTTCAACTGTTTCCGGATGGCGTACAGGCTCACGCCGAAACCATGCACGGCGAGCGCGAAATCTTTTAGACCGACTGTTTGCAGGCGCTGGCCGACGGCTTCGAGCGCGGCCTGTTTCCCGGCCACGAACAGTACGCGCTTGCCTGTTTCCAGCGCATGGGCGATGAGGTTGGCGATGGTCTGCGATTTGCCCGTGCCCGGCGCACCGTTCAGGATGAAGGATTTGCCCGCCATCGCCATGGCGATGGCGGTCATTTGCGAGCTGTCGGCGGGCAGGGGCAGCAGCAGTTTCGATTCGTCGATGGTTTCCGCGGACGGTGCGGACTGCTCGAAGCTCTCTCCCGGCCATTCGACGAGATGGCGCACCACAGGATTCTCCATGAGAATCGGCCAGTTTCTGTCCAGGTCTTTCCATATGTGGAAAGAGGAACATGGCAGAACCGCCAGCGCCGCGGTTTCGTCGATGCGGTAGGGGAGGCGCGCTTCCAGCAGGCTCGCGCGTATTTTTGCAAACGCCGGTTCCATGCCGTCGTCCGCTTCGTCGGGGTCGGAGCCGGACAGGGCGTCGAATGTCAGTCCTTGCGTGACGCGCAGCCATTCGAGCAGGCAAAGATTGGGCTGCGCGGCAGCTTCGCCTTCGCTGGGGATGAGGTAATGGGCGCCGGTTCCCAATCCGCCGCCCAGTTTAACGGGTAGCAGAAAGAGGGGCGCTTTCGTTTCCTTGCCGCCAGCCCCCGGATGAATCAGCATGCCTAACGTCATATACAGGCAATGATCGCCGGTTTCCTGCGCCAGCGTTTCCGCTTCGCGCTTCAGCGCCCGCAAGCGCGCGGCGTGGCTGACGCGATCCAGGGCCGAAAATACGCAGTGATTGCTGGCAAAGTGGCTTCTGACGAATCTGGATGAAGCCGCGTCTCCGCAGTCTTTATGAACAGCCTGAAAACTGGCGTCTTCGAGGCTCGCGCAATAGAGTTTCCCGTCCTTGCGGAGAACGCCAAGGATTTCATCCAGCATCCCGTCCGGCACGACCAGTTCGACCGCCTGTTCGTTGTCCGGCATGCCGAGAAGCGGGTCGCGCGGATCGAAGTCAAAAAGCGCCTGTTTCCATTGTCTGATCCGAATCGGCGAGTCGTCCCGGCGTCCGGGGATCGCGGCGGGTTTTTCTTCCTCCGCACTGGGCGCGGGCATTTCGCGCGTTTCAAATATTTCGAGCGTCGGTGTATCGGGCAGGCGGTTGCGCGGCGCCGTTGGCCACGATACGAAAGGTCGTCCGGCGCGCAGGCGGGATTCGTCATTGGCCGCTTTTTCGTCCGCCAGTCCCGGCAGCGGGAAAATGCCCTCTTTCCGGCATTGCGGGATCATCACGGCGGCTTCCAATTCCTGTAGAGCCTCGCGCGCATATTCGCCAGCTTTTTTCGTGGCCGTCCGGAAACTCACGGCATGCTTGCCCGGCCTTGCGACGCCGAACTCTAATGGAATGATCGTCTTTGTTTCGATCAGGTTCGCAATGACGCCGGGCGCGCCGACGACCATCTCGCCCAGGAACTCGAAGCCCTTGCCGCTGCCGAGGATAAGGGAATACTCCAGGTCGGAGACGGCGATGACAGCAGGGAAAACGCGCGTTGCGGAAATGATGATGATAGGATGCAACCCCGCCGCCTCGCAGCATGCCGCATATGTTACCGCGAGGTCGGCATCGGCGCCGGATCGTTCCGCCAGCAATTCCTCCGTGGTTTTCAGCTTTCGTATCGGGGCGCCAGGAGATTCGGGAGAAGCCGCGCGGACGATATGCGCATCGCACATCGCCTGGTAAATTGCCCCGGCGATGAGTTTGGCGCGTCCGAAACCGGCGTCGTACCCTTCCAGCACGCCCGAGCCGGTTTTCTTGAGCAGGAAGTCGGACGCGGCCTGCAAGAGCTTCGTCACCGCATGGCTGTTTGGCTGCACGAAGGCGGCAATGGCATGGCGCAGGCCGGGAAGATCGAGAAACTCGTTGGCGGCGCCGATTTCGATTGCCACGGTCAGCAAAGGCCAGGCATTTTCCCCATCTTCCCCTCCTTGGGCGGGGTGTGCGCTGATCGTCAAAACGGCGTCTGCTCCATCGCGGCAGGTATTGGAGAAGAGCGGATCGAATTCCGTGAAACGCGCAGGCCCGGCGAAACGGACGGCATTTCCCGCGGCTATCGTTTTTTCTTCCCGATAAACGCGTTGCCGCGCGGCGTCGTTCCCCACAGTCAAATTGATGCTGAGTTCGATACCGGACAGGTTGCCGCCCGTTTCATTCTGGACGGCGACGGCCCGCAGGAACGGAAACTGGCACGCGACCAGGGCAATGTTGACCCGTCGCTGGAATTCCGCCTGAAGCCGGATTCCCGACGCCACGCAATCCATGACTTCGTAGACCGCGATTTGATCTCTACTGAGCACTTCGGTACTCCATGCGCGGCTCCGGCTGACTGTCACGCCCGGGTTGTATGCCATGAAACAAGGGATACCCCGTATTGTGCCGTTTCGGACTAAACTTGGGCCGTTCTGGTGAGCCGTTTTTTTTCCCATGCCGATAAAGTCACGCATTCGCGCCATTTCCGGCTTCCCCCGGCAGGGCGTCACGTTCCGCGATGTCACGACATTGCTCAAGGATGCCACCGGCTTCCGGCTCGCCATTCACAAACTGATCAACCACTACAGCGGGAAAAAAATCCACAAGGTAGCCGCTATCGAATCGCGTGGTTTCATCATCGGTTCGCCGCTTGCCTACGCGCTAGGGGCGGGCTTCGTGCCGGTTCGCAAAAAAGGCAGGCTTCCTGCTGAAACCATTGGCTGTGATTACGCCTCGGAATACGGAGAGGATCGCATCGAAATCCACGCCGACGCCATCACCCGGGGCGAACGTGTTCTGCTTGTCGACGACCTTCTCGCCACTGGCGGCACGGCTGAAGCTGCCTGGAAACTGCTGCGCGGCGCGGGCGGCGTCGTTTCCGAATGCGCCTTTCTCGTTGATCTGCCCAAACTCGGCGGTCGCGAGCGCCTGGAAAAACTTGGACTCAAGGTTTTCGCGCTGGTGGCGTTCGACGACTGACCACTTCTTGTTTCCGCCGGATCCCGTGCGGTGAAACCAGACGCTTGCGCGTCGCCGGAGAGCGTTTTGAACACTTCATCGCTTTTCCGGGGAGGATGCCCAGCCACGGCGGATACCCGTGTGCCAATGCAAGGGGCGCGCATCCCGTCATTGGCGATGTTCGCAGGATAAATCGGCATCAGCCGCCGATGAGTCCGCCTTTGTCATTGTGAGGCGTGAAGCGATGCGGCAATCCACACGGCCCGTGGATCGCCTCGTCGCGCCTGCGATGATGGCTGATTCAATCGGACGTTTCCCCGCGCATTTTCGGCAGGCGGCTTGTTCGCCGTGTTTTCATTCAGCCGAATCAGCGCGAACGAATCTGGCTACCTTTTCAGAGCGCCTATTTTAAGGACGAATGGAGGTAATGAGGTACAAATCAGGTAAAGCCATGCCTAGGAACCAGGCTGATTATAAAATCGTTCATCCGTTTACTTGTTTATCCGTAATTTCCACAGTATTGGCAAGATGAACATAGGTTTCTTGCAAGTTTTGATTTTTATGGTGCGTGACGCTTCATAACTTCCCGGGGATGTATATTAGTAATTTCCGTAATTAGCAGCTTTCGCATGTGCTTGAATAATGGGGTATGCTTACACGCGGATATGAAAAACCCGCCGGACGTATTTTCCTCATCTTCGCCATTGCAATCGGCAAGCGTCGCTCATCAGCGGTATAACTCGTGGATTTCCGATGAAACAATGGAGGACTACGCCCTCCGTTATGCGCCACGCAGTTTTCGCAAATGGAGCGAATGGCGTATTGCCAATGCCGCATTGGGTTCCATATCGTTCCTCGCACTGGAAGCCATTGGGGCCATTATCGCGGTCAATTACGGCTTCAGCAATGCGATGTGGGCCATCCTGGCCGTGGGCGCGCTTATTTTCCTGACCGGAATACCGATTGCCTGTTACGCCGCGCGCTATAACATCGACATGGATTTGCTGACGCGGGGCGCGGGTTTCGGCTATCTCGGCTCGACGGTTACATCGCTGGCCTATGCTGTATTTACTTTTGCCTTTTTCGCCATCGAGGCCGCCATCATGGTCATGGCCATGCGGATGGTGGTGGATTGGCCCCTGCCTGTATGTTATGTGCTGTCCTCGCTCATCGTCGTGCCGCTGGTCATGCGCGGTGTGACCTGGATTTCGCGCTTCCAGGCGTGGACGCAGCCAATATGGCTGTTCCTGACAATCGCGCCTTTCGTCTGGCTCGCATTCGAGAAACCCCAGTTGTACCAGGAATTTGTCGGTATGGCGGGATTGCGGGCGGAGGATGGCGGCTTCCAACCGCTTCCGTTCGCCGCCGCCGCCGCCGTCGTTTTTCCGCTGATCGTGCAGATCGCCGAGCAGGCGGATTACCTGCGTTTCATGCCGCCGCCACAGCCCGGCCGCCGCGCGCGCCGGTGGGCGGCGCTTCTCGCCGCTGGTCCCGGCTGGATCGTGCCGGGCATGCTCAAAATGGCCGGGGGCGCTTTTCTGGCGTCTGTCGTCATGGCGTCCGGCATGTCGCCGCGACAGGCGATCGAGCCGCCGCAAATGTATCTGGCGGCGTTCCGGGAGATGTTCGGCGCATCCGGGCTGGCCATTGCCGCGACGGCGCTGCTCGTGCTGGTGTCGCAAGTCAAGATCAACGTCACCAACGCCTACGCCGGGTCGCTGGCCTGGTCGAACTTCTTTGTCCGCATCGCCCACAATCATCCGGGGCGTGTGGTATGGCTGGTTTTCAATGTTTTCATCGCCACGCTGCTAGCGGCGCTGGGCGTCTTTGGCGCCATCGAAAAGATATTAAGCCTCTACGGTCTTGTCGCCGCAGGCTGGATCGGCGCGCTGGTCGCGGATCTGGTCATCAATAAACCTTTGCGCTTGTCGCCGCCGGGCATCGAGTTCCGCCGGGCCTATCTGTACGATTTCAATACCGGCCTTGTCGCCATGTTGCTGGCGATCATCGTCGGCGGCCTGGCCCATGGCGGCGCATTCGGTGAAACCGCCCAGGCGTTTTCGAGCTTCATCGCGTTCGGGACGGCTTTCCTGCTCGTGCCGCCGCTGGCCGTTGCGACGCGGGGCCGCTATTACCTTGCGCGTCAGCCCAGGAAAACCGGGGATGCGTCGACCGCCAGCCTCCAGGTTTGCGTGGCTTGCGGCAATTCGTTCGAGGAAAGGGACATGGTGCATTGCCCTGTTCTCCAGACGGGTATTTGCTCGCTGTGTTGCTCGCTGGAAACCGGCTGCCGCGATCATTGCAAGACCGCTCCCAGCCCGGAGACGCCCTTGCGCGCCGTGCCGAGAGCGCCACATTCATACAATGCCCGCACTATTTTTTATCTGGCGCTGGTACTGCTCCTGAATGCGTTTGTCGCGCTCGCGCTCGCGGCGATATATGTCCATTTCGAGCCGTCCCTGGACATCTCCCGGATATTGCCCGAGTTCCTCAAGATATTTGCCGCCTTGGCGCCGCTCGCTGTTTTTTACGGCTGGTGGGCGATGCGGGCCGGAGACCGCCGCCATATGGCGCAGATGGAAGCCTTGCGCCAATCCCTCGTGTTCTTGCAGGGAACCGAGCCGCATCGGGATGATGAACCGTCCGCCCCATTGCTGGAACCGGAAGATATCGCGGAGAGTGTAGACGGCGTGGAGATTTCGGATGGCGCGGATGAGCCGGACAGCGCCGGTAGCGTATCCGGACAAGCGGATACGGTGTACGCTCCGACGCCGGACGAGGCGTTTGTTCCGGTATCCGCCGAAGCCGTCCTGCTGCCCTCCGCCCTGCGTTCGGCCTTGATTCGTCTCGCCCGCCGTGGCGAGATCAATGCCTTGCGTCAATGTTTGCACGGCGCGCGGGAGGCGCGCGCCGCCGCCGATGCCGCGCTCGCGTATCTGCAAGAGTGCATCGACCGTTTCGATTTCCATGCCCTCATCCGATACATCGAAAAGGAGACGGGCACGCTTTCTCCCCTTGACGATGCCAACGATTGGCCGCGCCCGCTTTTTCGCGCGCCTGTCATCTTCGTGGTGGATGACAGTATTGACACGCTCGCCGGATTGAGCGAGGCGCTTTTCGCCACGGGCCATACTGTGCTGGCGGCGCGCGGCGCCGGCGAGGCGCTGGAGCGGTTCGAGATCGCCGTGCCCGACGGTGTGCTGATCGACGCGGTCATGCCCGGTATCAATGGGTTCGATCTGTGCCGCCGCATCAAGTCCATACCGGCCTGGGCGCATGTGCCGGTCATTTTCATGACCGATCCCGGCGACGAAGGGCAAATCGTCGCCAGCTACCTCAGCGGCGGCGCTGATTACATGAACAAGCCCTTGCGGATTCCCGAAGTCCTGGCCCGGCTCACGCCCCGCCTTGGCGGCACTGCCACGCGGCTGGCGCGCGAGGCTATCGAGATCCCGGACATGGGCTGCGTGATTGTGGACAATCCGGGCCGCATCGTCTGGCGTTCTCCCCAGGCCAGCCGGTGGTTGTGCGGCGTTTCCAGCGCGGACAGCGACGCCGCGCGGCGGATTCTCGATGAGGCGGCTCGCAATGTGGAGGCGGCCCGCAGGCTTCCCGGCGGCGGGCATTTGCTGCTCCGCTCCCTTGGCGCGAGCGGGCCGGGCGAATACATGATCGTGATGTGCCTGGATTCATTCCCGGCGGCGCAACGCTTGCGGCAGGCGAACCTGACACCTTACGAAACCGAAACGTTCGCTTGGATCCTCAAGGGCAAGGATCGCGGCGAAGTTGCCCGCATCATGGGAAGCGCCCCCGCGAATATGGAGGGGCGGGTGAAACGTATTTTCGACAGGCTCGGCATCCGCTCGACCATCGGCGCAGCCAAGCAGATAGCGCCGCCGCTGTAGGATCAGAAGTTCCTTCGGCAAGCCCGCGCGCTTATTGCGGGGCGTCCTGCCGTATCGTCCAGAGCGTCGGGGGTAGGCCGTGGAAGGTTTCCCGGTAACGCGGCGCATCCCGGTTTTCGCCCGTTACGTCGCGGATGTGGATTGCTTCGATCCGTTCCGGATGGCGACGGGCCGCGTCGGCATAGATCTCCGGATCGTGTTCGCCGGAATCGCCGATCAGGATGAAGCGACGTTTGGGATAGTTCGTGAAAAGCCGTTCGAGCACGCTGGTTTTGTGGGCAATCGAAGTTTCTTTTCCCGCGATTACGCTGTGCCAAGCGGTGGATTCCCGCAAATGCATGCTGCCCGCGGGAAATTTTTCATCGTCCAGGAATGCTTGGAGCGCCGGGTAAAGCTGCATGGGGGAGGCGGAAAGGTAATGGAAGGCGACGCCCGGCGTTGTCTGCGCGAGTTCCCGATACCAGGCGGTCATGCCGGGAACCGGGACGAAGGGTTTCAGGAAGGTGTTCTCCATGAGAAGGGCGCGTTCCCGGACGTGGGAAATCTTGATGGTGTCGTCGATGTCGCTCACTACGGAGACGCCTTCCGGCGGTACGAACCATGCATATCCGGCCTGCCCCGCAAGGGGATGTCCGGCGGTCGCGTCCAGCGTGAAGGCGATGCGCCCCGCCGCGTCCCGCGGGTCGGGCAGAGGGGCGCGAACGATGAAAGCGCCGCTCGCGCGCCCCGCCGCGTCGGTTTCCGGCAGCGGCAGGATTTCTCCATTGATACGCACGGCGAGGTTTATCCCGCGTTCCGAATCGACGCGGAAATACCGGCTGCGCTCCTGGAACAAGGCTTGTTCCTCTGGTGTGCGCTGGTCGAAGTCGATTCCCAGATAGCGAGCAAGCATCCAGCTCATGAAACGGCGGGTTTCCTGCTCGTACACCCAGGCTTCCACGTGCACCTTGACAGTGTCCGCTTCTCCGGAGATGGCAAGGCCGGGGAAGAATAGGACGCGATCCTCGTCATCCGGCGGCGCGGCAAGCGCGCAGCAGGCCCACAGGCCGATTATCCATGCCGTCATTTGCTGCATCCATTTCCGCATTGCCAAGTCCGCCGTTGAATTCCTGTAACAAGTTGTCCGAAAGACGCGCGCCGATTTCGGGCGCGCGATGCTGTTTGGGGCCGGTTGCGCCGGGCAGGGTCAAAAACCCCGGAACGTCGTAAACGCGTCAACCGTTTCCCGTTCCGTGACCAGGCGGTTTTCCGGCGCGTCCGGGTCGGGAAGGCCGAGGGCGAGGCCGCCCACGACCTGTTCGTTTTCGCTGATGCCGAGTTGCCGCCGGATGGTATCCGGATAGTCGGAGAATGCCGTTTGCACGCAGCTTGCCAGCCCCCGCGCCTGCGCGGCGGCGATGAGGTGCCCGATGAAAATGCCGTAGTCAAGAAACATGCCCTGGGCCAGATGCCGATCCATGGTGAAAACCAGTCCGACAGGCGCATCGAAGAAAAGAAAATTGCGTCCGGTCTGTTCTTTCATGCGCGCTTTGTCGCCTTTGGTGATGCCCAGCAGGTCGTAAAGAGCAAAGCCAAGCTTGCGCCGCCGCGACAGCCAGGGTTGCGTCCATTCGGCGGGGTAATAGTCGTATTCCCGCTTTTCGCGGACGTCCTGCCCGAATTGCGTCTGCAAGGCGGCGGACAGTGCCGCGCGCGCCTCGCCCGCGAGGGCATATACCTTCCAGGGCTGCACGTTGGAACCCGACGGCGCGCGCGCGGCCAGTTCCAGCAATTCGACGATGGTTTCGCGGGGAACGGGCGTCGGCAGAAAGCGTCGGATCGAGCGGCGCGCACGGAGTGTTTCAGCGACGGCGGCGAATGACTGGGGAATGGGAAGCGCCGGAAGCGCCATGGCGGGTCGTCCTCGTTTTTTCGTGAAGAAGCGCATCTGTCCGATCCCCGGCCGGGGGATATGTCGTCCTGTCATTTCCATGGCAGTCCGCTAGTTTCTCACATTCCGGGGAGAAGGACGTTGCGCGGTGTGCCGGACAGGCGGGTTGTTTTCGCGCGCCTGCCCGCGTGGCGCTCATACGATGGCAGCGCCGCCGTTTTGTGTTGTTGATTTTTTCTCGCCCGCATCGCCTATAATGCACGAGTTTTGCGGTGCAGTATTGCTCCACGCATAACATGGCCGGTGCCGCCTCGCGGTTGTGGCGAAGCGCCGGGTTCGCTTACTCTCCTTGCGAGGATTCGATAAATGACCCAAAGAGTTGCTCTCGTTACCGGCGCCATGGGCGGCCTCGGTACCGCCATATGCCAGGCCTTGGCCAAGGCGGGCCACAAAGTGGTCGCGGCTTACCATCCCCAGTACGACAACAAAGATCAATGGCTGCAAGAACAGGCCGCCGCCGGTTTCAAGGACTTCATCCCGGTTGCCGGTGACGTGGCCGACTTGGCCTCGGTGCAGGCTTTGGCGGCAGAGGCCGAGCAGAAGGCTGGCGCCATCGACATCCTCGTGAATAACGCCGGGATCACCCGCGACAAGATGTTCGCCCGGATGGAACGCGAGCAGTGGGATGCGGTGATCAATACCAACCTTTCCAGCCTTTTCAACGTCACCAAGCAGTTTTCGGCCAAGATGGCGGAACGCGGCTGGGGGCGCATCATCAATATTTCCTCGGTCAATGGCGTCAAGGGCCAGGCTGGGCAGACCAACTATTCCGCCGCCAAGGCGGGGGTGATCGGCTTCACCAAGGCGCTGGCGCAAGAACTGGCGACCAAGGGCGTGACGGTCAACGCCATCGCGCCGGGCTATGTCGCCACCAAGATGGTGACGGCGATCCGCGAAGACATCCTGAAAGGCATTGTCGACTCGGTGCCGATGAAGCGTCTGGCCAAGCCGGAAGAAATCGGCTTCGCCGTGGCCTTCCTCGCCGATGATCTGTCCGGCTTCACGACGGGCGCGACGCTCAACATCAATGGCGGCTTGAACTACCAATGAACGGTGGCCATCCCCGGCTTCGCACGCTGCGTTGACGGCAATGCCCCGTATGCCTGAGAACCCCGCCAACGGCGGGGTTTATATATTTCCAGCAGAGATATAATGAAGCGCGCTGCCCGCAGGCGTGGGCAAGCCGTCAGCCGAGGAGAACCTACATGGGCGAGCAAGTACGCCTGATCAAAAAATACCCCAATCGCCGTCTTTACGACACATGCACCAGTTCCTACATCACGCTCAATGACGTCAAGGAACTCGTATTGAGTTATACGGAATTCCAGGTCGTCGACGCCCGGACGGGGGAGGACATCACCCGCAGCATTCTGTTGCAGATCATTCTGGAAGAAGAAGGCGGCGGCGTGCCGATGTTTACCAGCGATCTGCTTTCCCACATGATCCGTTTCTACGGCCACGCCTTGCAGGGCATGATGGGAAAATACCTGGAAAACAATATCAAGGCGTTTTCCGACATGCAGGCCAAGCTGCAAGAACAGGTGCGCGGCATCTACGGCGACAACAGTTCGGTCAGCAAGGATTTGTGGGCGCAGTTCCTGAACTTTCAGGGTCCCGCGCTGCAAAACATGATGGGAACCTATGTCGAGCAATCGAAGAAAATGTTCCAGCAGATGCAGGAGCAGGTCGAAAACCAGACGCGCAACATGTTTACGGGCTTCCAGTTCCCTTCCCAGTTCGTCCCGCACCACGGCGCGACCCAAAACGAGAACGTGCCGTCCTTGCCGCCGGGCAAGAAAACCGGCGGTAAATGAATGCGCCATGGTTGAACGCGCCGCGACCTTTTCCTTTCCGGACGCCCCTCGCGGGGCTTTTCTTTTTATTGCACGCCCGGTTGCCGCCAGATGAATGTCTCCAACACGACGCCCCACCGGGTCGGCTTCGTCAGCCTCGGCTGTCCCAAGGCCACGGTCGATTCCGAACGCATCCTAACCCACCTCGCCGCCGAGGGCTATGTCATCTCGGATTCCTGCGGCGATGCCGATATCGTCGTCGTCAACACCTGTGGGTTCATTGATGCCGCGATAGAAGAATCGCTCGACGCCATCGGCGAAGCGCTCTCCGAGAACGGCAAGGTCATCGTCACAGGCTGTCTGGGGGCGCGCGCCGGATTCGTGCAGGAAGCGCATCCGCAAGTGCTGGCCGTCACCGGCCCGCATGCCGAAAACGACGTCATACAAGCTGTGCATCGCCACCTGCCCAGGCCGCACGCCCCCTTCGTCGACCTCGTTCCGCCCCAGGGCGTGCGTCTCACGCCTGCCCACTATGCCTACCTGAAAATCTCGGAAGGCTGCAATCACGGCTGTACCTTCTGCATCATCCCGGCGCTGCGCGGCCCTCTGGCAAGCCGCCCGATCCACGACATCATGCGCGAAGCCGAAACACTGGCCGAAGCCGGGGTACGTGAAATCATCGTCGTCTCGCAAGACACCTCTGCCTACGGTCTCGACATCGGCTACCGCACCGGCTTCTGGGGCGGACGCCCGCTCAGGACACGGCTGCCGGAACTTGCCAAGGCGCTCGGCGAACTTGGCATCTGGATACGCCTGCACTATCTCTACCCTTATCCCAGTGTCGATGCCGTCGTCGAACTCATGGCCGAAGGCCGCATCCTGCCCTATCTCGACGTACCGTTCCAGCATGCCAGCCCCCGCATCCTGCAAGCCATGAAACGCCCGGCGAACACCGAGAACGCGCTCGAACGCATCCGCCGTTGGCGCGCCATTTGTCCCGGCATCACCCTCCGCTCGACCTTCATCACTGGCTTTCCCGGCGAAACCGAAGACGATTTCGAGCAATTGCTGCGCTTCGTCGAAGAAGCACGGCTCGACCGCGTGGGCGTCTTTGCCTATTCTCCGGTCGAAGGTGCGAGCGCCAACGACCTGCCCGGCGCGGTACCCGAATCCCTGCGGGAAGACCGCCGCGCGCGCCTGATGGAATACCAGGAGGACATCTCCACCCAATGCCTCGAAGCCCGCATCGGCTGTGAAATGACCGTGCTGGTCGACGAAGTCGATGACGAAGAAGGCGCGCTGGCCCGCTCGCCGGGCGACGCGCCCGAAATCGACGGACTCGTCATCCTCCTGGATAGCGAAGGACTCCAGCCCGGCGACTTCGTCCGGGTCAGAATCGTCGACTGCGATGTCCACGACCTCTATGCCGAGCGCGTCGACGGTTGATCCCGGCGCCCTGCTGACCCGTCTGGCGGCCATCGTCGGCGCGAAACATCTGCTGGCTGATGTGGCGGACATCGCGCCTTTTCTCACCGACCATCGGGGCCGCTACCGGGGCCGCGCCCTTGCGGTGGCGCAGCCCGCGACCAGCGCCGAAACCGCGGCCGTGGTCGGCGTCTGCGCTAAAGAGGGCGTACCCATCGTGCCGCAAGGCGGCAACACCGGCCTGAACGGCGGCGCGACGCCGCTGCCCGACGGCGCTTCGCTCCTCCTCAGCCTGTCGCGCCTCAGGCGCATCCGCGCACTGGACGCCGAAAACGACACCCTCTGCGTGGAAGCGGGTTGCACGCTGGCCGCGGTGCGCGAAGCCGCCGCCGCCGCCGGACGTCTGTTTCCGCTCTCGCTCGCCTCGAACGGCAGTTGTGAAATTGGCGGCAACCTCTCGACCAACGCGGGCGGGGCGCAAGTGCTGCGTTACGGCAACATGCGCGACCTCACACTGGGGCTGGAAGTCGTGCTGCCCGATGGCCGGATATGGAACGGCCTGCGCGCACTGCGCAAGGACAATACCGGCTATGACCTGAAACAGCTCTTCATCGGCGCCGAGGGCACCCTGGGCATCATCACCGCCGCCGTGCTGAAACTCTTTCCCGCGCCGAAAGCGAGGGCGACCGCCTGGGTATCCGTCCCCGACCCCGCCGCGGCCGTCTCGCTGTTTGCGCGTTTCCGCGCCACGAGCGGCGAGCGGCTCAACGCCTTCGAGCTTATCGGTCGTCCGGCGCTCGATCTGGTGCTCAAACACATGCCGCGCTGCCGCGCTCCTTTGCCCGCGCCCGCCGCGTGGTACGTGCTCGTGGAATTGACCGACACGGATGCCGACGCGCCGCTCGCCGACCTGATGGCGCGGACGCTTGCCGAAGCGCACGAAGCGGGAGACGCTGGCGAGGCCGCGATAGCCGCCACACTCGCCCAGGCGGAAAACCTGTGGGCGCTGCGCGAAAACGCCAACGAAGCGCAAAAGCGCGAAGGCATCGGCATCAAGCACGACATCTCCGTGCCGCTCAGCCGCATGGCCGACTTCCTTGCCCGCGCCGAGGCCGCCTTGCGGGCATGGCGGCCCGAGGTGCGTTTCATTACCTTCGGCCATATCGGCGACGGCAATTTGCACTACAACCTGTTCCTGCCCTCCCGCGACGACGAAGCGACTTTCGCGGCTCGCAGCCTTGAGGCCAACCGCATCGTCTACGATTTGGTCGATGCGCTGGGCGGCTCGATTTCCGCCGAACACGGCATCGGGCAACTCAAGCGCGAAACCCTCCGGCGCTACAAAAGCGGCGTCGAACTTGACGCAATGACCGCGATCAAACGCGCCCTCGATCCGCGCGGGCTGATGAATCCGGGGAAAGTGCTCTGATGCCGCACGCCGGGGCGCTTCGCGCCTCGCAATGACGTTTGTTCAGTGTTTCCCCGGGTCTGCCCTAGTTCTTCGACTGATCCACCAGTTTGTTCTTCTTGATCCACGGCATCATGTCGCGCAGTTGCGCGCCGACGGTTTCCACTGGATGCTCGGCGATGAGGCGGCGGCGCGCCGTCATGGACGGGTAGCCCGTGCGGCCCTCCAGGATGAAATCCCTGGCGTAGTCGCCATTCTGGATGCGCTTCAGGGCCTCGCGCATGGCTTCGCGCGAGCTGGCGTTCACCACTTTGTGGCCCGTGACGTATTCGCCGTACTCCGCATTGTTGGAAACCGAATAGTTCATGTTGGCGATGCCGCCTTCGTAGATCAGGTCGACGATCAGCTTGACTTCGTGCAGGCACTCGAAATAAGCCATTTCGGGCGCGTAACCGGCTTCGACCAGCGTCTCGAACCCGGTCTTGATGAGTTCGACCAGGCCGCCGCAGAGCACGGCCTGTTCGCCGAAAAGGTCGGTTTCGGTCTCCTCGCGGAAAGATGTTTCGATGACGCCGCCCTTGGTGCCGCCGTTGGCCGCAGCATAGGAGAGGGCGAGGTCGCGCGCCTTGCCGGATTTATCTTGATACACCGCGATGAGCGAGGGCACGCCGCCGCCCTTGAGATATTCGGAGCGCACGGTGTGGCCCGGCCCTTTGGGGGCGATCATGATGACGTCGATATCATCGCGCGGCACGACCTGATTGTAATGGACATTGAAACCATGCGCGAAGGCAAGCGCCGCGCCTTTTTTCAGATTGGGTTCGACTTCTTCCTTGTAGACCGCTGGGATGTTCTCGTCGGGCAGGAGCAGCATGACGACATCCGCGCCCTTCACGGCCTCGGCGATTTCTTCTACTTTGAGACCGGCTGCCTTGGCCTTCTTCCATGAACTGCCGCTCTTGCGCAGACCGACCGTCACCTTCACGCCGGAATCGTTCAGGTTCTGGGCATGGGCATGGCCTTGCGAACCATAGCCGACGATGGTGACTTTCTTGCCCTTGATGAGAGAGAGATCGGCGTCCTTGTCGTAATAGACTTTCATGGTTTTCCTTTCTGGAGTGGGAAATGAGTCCGCGGCCACGCCGTGGCGGCCAGCCGGGTCCGGGAAAATGCCGCGTCAGAGCCTGAGCACGCGCTCGCCGCGGCCAATGCCGCAAGTGCCCGAACGCACCGTTTCGAGAAGCAGGGCCGGGTCGATGGCGGCAATGAAGGCATCGAGCTTGCGGTCATTGCCGGTCAGCTCGATGACATAGGAACTGTCGGTCACGTCGATGATGCGGGCGCGGAAAATATCGGCCATCCGCTTCATCTCCTCGCGCGCCGCGCCCGTGGCGCGCACCTTGACCAGCAACAACTCGCGCTCGATGTTCGGCGCTTCCGACAGATCGATGATCTTGATGACATCGACCAGTTTGTTCAACTGCTTGGTGATCTGCTCAATGATGTCGTCCGAGCCGGACGTGACGAGCGTCATGCGCGACATCGACGCATCTTCCGTGGGGGCCACGGTAAGCGTCTCGATGTTGTAGCCGCGCGCGGAAAAAAGCCCCGACACCCTGGACAGGGCGCCGGATTCGTTTTCGATCAACAGGGAAATGACATGACGCATGATATGCGCTCCTGAAATTCGGCGGGTCGGAACCGGAGGGCGGGCAGTCTACAGGGCCTCGTCGGGCAGGATCATCTCGGTCAGCCCCCTGCCGCTCGGCACCATCGGATACACATTTTCCGAGCGGTCGATCTGGAAGTCGATAAAAACGAGATCGTTCCGGTGCGTGGTAAACGCTTCGCGCAACGCGCCTTCGACATCACCGGGCTTTTCCGCCCGGATACCGACATGGCCGTAAGATTCGGCCAGCTTCACGAAATCGGGCAGCGAATCCATATAAGAGCCGGAATAACGCTGGCCGTGGAACATCTGTTGCCATTGCCGCACCATGCCGAGGTAGCGATTGTTCAGCAGGCAAACCTTGATCGGCAGGCGGAACTGGCGGCAGGTGGAAAGCTCCTGGATGTTCATCTGGATCGAGCCTTCGCCGGTCACGCAGGCCACCGGCGCGCCGGGATGGGCGAGCTGCGCGCCCATGGCGTAGGGCAGGCCCACGCCCATCGTGCCCAACCCGCCCGAATTGAGCCAGCGCCGGGGCTTGTCGAAGCGGTAGTACTGCGCCGCCCACATCTGGTGCTGGCCGACATCGGAAGCGATGATTGCCTCGCCGCCCGTGACTTCCCACAACTTCTGGATGACGAACTGTGGCTTGATGAGTTCTTCGGAAGCCTTGTAAGCGAGGCAGTCCCGCGCGCGCCAGGCTTCCACCTGTTCCCGCCACCCGGCGGCGCGGGCCGGGTCGGGCCGCGCCTCGCCGTCGATCTGGCGGATAAGCTGTTCCAGCACATCGCGGACATTGCCGACAATGGGAATATCCACTTTCACCCGCTTGGAGATCGAAGCCGGGTCGATGTCGACATGGATGATCCTGCGTTCTTCCGCCGCGAAATGATCGACGTTGCCGATCACGCGGTCGTCGAAGCGCGCGCCGACGGCGAGCAGCACGTCCGAATGATGCATTGCCATATTGGCTTCATAAGTGCCGTGCATACCGGGCATACCGAGAAACTGGCGGTCGCTGGCCGGGAAAGCGCCGAGACCCATCAGGGTGGCGCTGACCGGCGCGCCGAGCAACCGCGCGAGCCGGGTCAGCTCATCGGCGGCGTCCGACAGAATCACCCCGCCGCCCGCGTAAATCATGGGCCGCCGCGCGCCGAGCAATAGACGCGCCGCTTTCTTGATCTGCCCTTGGTGACCGCGAATGACCGGATTGTAAGAACGCATCGCGATCTCCGCCGGATACGAAAACGCGCACCGCGCCGCTGATACATCCTTGGGAATATCGACCACCACTGGGCCGGGGCGGCCACTCGCTGCCAGATAGAAAGCCTTCTTCAGCGTCAGGGCCAGCTCGCGCACATCGCGCACGAGAAAGTTGTGCTTCACACAGGGGCGGGTCACGCCCACCGTATCGACTTCCTGGAACGCATCCTGCCCGATGAATGCCGTCGCCACCTGCCCGGAAATGACCACGAGCGGCACCGAATCGTAATAGGCCGTGGCGATGCCCGTGACGGCGTTCGTCGCCCCTGGCCCCGAAGTGACCAGCGCCACGCCCGTCTTGCCGGTACTGCGCGCGAAACCGTCTGCCGCGTGGACGGCGGCTTGTTCATGGCGAACCAGCACGTGCCGAATATCGTCCTGCTGGAAAAGCGCATCGTACAAATAAAGTACGGCGCCGCCCGGATAGCCGAACACATAGTCGACCTTTTCTTCCTGCAAGCACCTGATTAGAATTTCCGCCCCACTCAGCTCCATCGCAAACTGCCTTGTAATTTGACGTTCAAGGAAACAGAATCGACGAACGTTACCGTTCGCCCGCGCATTGGTCAAGGCGCACGCCCGAAGATTTCCCTCATGCCCCATAACGCCACGCCGGAAAGCGCCTTGCCCGCCGCGCCCTTGAGCGTCGAACTCGCCGGGCTGCGCCGCCGCCTGGCGAGTATGTTGTACGAATCCCTCCTCCTTCTCGGCGTGCTCGCCGCCACCTTCATCCTTCCCTGGATGCTTGTGCTCTGGCTGTTGGACGTAGGCAACCCGCCGCAGTGGCTGGGCTGGCTGGAGCTGCTGCACGTCTTCGCCATCTTCGGCGCGTATTTCATCTGGTACTGGCATCGCCACGGCCAGACATTGGCGATGCAGACCTGGCGTCTCAAAGTCGTCGCCGCCGACGACGGGCGCAACCCATCCATGTGGCGGGCCTGCCTGCGCTATGTGCTCTCCTGGCCCTCGCTATTACTGTGCGGGGTGGGCATCGTCTGGGCGATCTTCGACCTCGATAAACTCTTCCTGCATGATCGCCTGGCTGGGACGCGCGTCGTCCTGCTGCCGCCGCGCCGCTGAGCGCGCCGTCCCCAAACTGCGGCCTTGCCCGGCGTCGACGCAAGGAGATGCCGGAGATCGGCGGCGCGCTTGCGCGCGGTTTTCAAAAAGAGACTTTCAGGTTGGTGTAGTACTGGCGTCCGCGCGGGTCGCTGTAGATGCTCAGGTAGGTGCTCTGCGACATGTCCCGGTTGTACTCGTCGAACAGGTTCTTGATGCCCAGGGTCAGTTCTATTTGTGTCCCGCCCTGGTGGCTAGAGAGCCTGGGCAACACATAGCGCGCGAAAATGTCGTGGCTGGACAGGGCCTTGACCTTGTCGCTGCCCTGCTGCTTGATTGCGGCGGTCGACGAGGGGGCGATCTTGTAAGCGCCGTAATACTGCATGCCCCATCCCGCGCTCCATTGCTTGTTGATCTTCAAATAGGCGGAGGCATTGAGGCGGTGTCGCAACGGGCCGCTCGTGGGCAGGTTGAGATAGTCGGTAGGGGCCGCGCCGAAGGCGAGCTGCTGCTTGTATTTGTCGACGTAGGTGTAACCCAGGTTGAGGTTCAGATTGCCGACGGGCGTGTCGGCGGCGTAGTTGATATTGGTATCGACGCCGCTGGTTTCCAGCCACAGGCCGTTGAAGTAGCCGGTGTAGATCTGGGCGATTTCGCCCGTTATCGGGTCGCGCGTGATGCGGTCGCCGAAATAGGCTTCGTTGGCCAGCAGGTTCTGCGCGCTCAGGCTGGTGATGTTGTTGGTTTTCTTGATCTTGTAGTAGTCGACGGAGATATGCAGGTCGGAAACGGGCATGAGTACGATGCCGAAACTGGTACTTTCGGATTCTTCCGGCTCGATGTCGGGATTGCCGCCGCCCAACGTCTGGACTTCATACTCCATGCCATCGCGCGGATCGGTGACTTTGGTCGGGTTCGCGCCAGGGGTCGGCTCTGCGATCTGGGCAACCGTCGGTACGACGAAACCCTTGCTCCAAGAAGCGCGCAATAGCACAGTTTCATGGGGCATGAAGCGGAAGCCGATGGTCGGCGTGGTGGCGTCGAATTTGCTGCCGACGGTGGCGTTGTGGTAGCGATCATGCCGTCCGGCGAGTTGCACTTCCAGAAGCCGCGCCCAAGGCAGTTTCATCGCGGGCGAAATGAAAGGTACGCTCAACTCGGCATAGAGGCTGCCGGAATCCTGCTCGCGGATGGTCGTTGCCGCATTCGGGTCGCTCATGACGCTATATTCGGCCCGCCCCTCGCTCCAGAAATACTGGCGGCTGACGCCCGTTGCCAGTTTGATCTCTCCGGCATACCAGGAAGCCACCGTGCCTGCCACGCGGAGGTTGACGTCGTCCAGTTTCTGTTCGGTGAAGTTCGGCGCTTCTGTCCAGTAAGGCGAGATGTCCGTGGCGTAGCTGGTGACATCGCGCAACACATCCAGTGTCCCGTTGTTGATGGCTTGGGTCAGGCAATCCTTGGTCGGCGAGCAGCCGCCCGTGCTCGTCGCCGGCCGGCGCTGGTATTTCAGGTCGTTGCGCGCCCAGCTATGGGAATAATCAAAGCTGAGCAGCCATTTCGGCGTGATTTCCCAGTTGAAGCCGACCGCCACATGCGCGCCTTTTGTCTTGACGGTGCGGTTTTCCAGGGAGATGCCGTCTCCGTAGTTGGCGGGGTAGGCGACCTTCACGGCCTGGTCGAAGGGATTATTGGGCGCGTTGGCTGGCACCGTGACCACGCCGAAGCCGTGGTAATTCCCCGCGCTCTCGACTTTTTTGTAGTCGTAGCTCGCGTCCAGGAACACGTTGAAGGTCTTGGTGATGTCGTGGGTGAGGTTCAGCATGGCGGCGTCGGTTTCCGATTTGCCGACGTAGTTCGACTGCCCGGAAAAGCTGCCGATGCCGTTGGAAAGCCCCAGCGCGTAAACGCCCGCGTTGTCGATCAACGGTTGCACGCCGTCGACCGCCGCCCCCTGATAGCCTTTCGGGATATGCGTGTAGGTCGATCCGATCGAGGTGCCATTGATTGTCAGCGGCGTGACGCCGTCAGCCGAACGGATGTTTACGAGATTGCCGTAAGGCGGGCTGCCGTTGGCTGTATTGTTGTAGATAGTTCCGGGATCTCGCGCCAGTATCCTGGCGCGGCCTTTTTCGGCGAACTTGCGGTCTTTCCAGCGCAGCGGATTCTCCTGCTGCCTTTGCGCGGTCAGCATCATCCGGGTGCGGCCTTCGTTCCAGGCGTGGCCGCCCACGAAGTTGAAGCTTGAGACGCTGGTGTCGGAATCGAAGGTGTTGCCATAGCGCCCGTTGATCTCCGCGCCAACGTAGTCGCGCCGCAGGACAATGTTGACCACGCCGCCGATGGCGTTGGCCCCGTAGATGGCGGAAGCCGACATCGGCAGGACTTCGATGCGCTCGATGGCCGCCAGCGGAATGTTGTTGATGTTCTGCTGGTCGGTAGCTTCGGAGGTGCCGCGGCTGCCCACGCCCGCGCCCCGGCGGCCATTGATGAGCACCAGGGTTTGCGAGGCGCCCAGGCCGCGCAGGTTGAT
>JAIRMC010000064.1 GCA_031258965.1 Azoarcus sp.
CGGACGCAACACTTGTCTTGCTCGGACGCAACACTTGTCTTGCTCGGACGCAACACTTGTCTTGCTCGGACGCAACACTTGTCTTGCTCGGACGCAACACTTGTCTTGCTCGGACGCAACTACGACCTGTCGCCCGCGGCGCAAGCGCCGAATTCCCCTGTGCATCATTACGTGCGCCGCTATGAAGCGGACGTGCGGCGCGGGCAGGCGGTGGTTCGCCTTTTGGCGCAGATGCGGGAGCAGGGGTTCGATCCGAATGCGATTTGCGTACATCCCGATTGGGGCGGGGCGCTGTTCATCCACCTGGTTTGGCCGGACGCGGCCATCCTGTGCTACGCGGAATGTTTCCGGGAACATGCCAGCTTGTTGTACGACGGCATCAATACGCGGGCCTTTTGCCCGGATCCGGAGGCGGCGCTCGTTCTTCTGCCGGATGACGCCGCACCTGCGGATCGGCGCGCGGGCGATGAATGCGTTTCCGGATGCGTCCCTGATACCGTGCCGCTGCCCGCCTGGTTTCCGGCGCGGCTGGCGCGCTCGGATACGGTGGTGACTTTTATCGATCGCACCCTGGAACCTTGTTTGGGCTGGCCGAGTTTCGCGCAGGTCATACCGCTCATCCAGGCGCGATGCCCGCAAGCGCATTTCGTCATCGTTGGACGGACATCGGGCGGCTACTGGCGCGGTATGATCTGAACGTGTGGCCGCCGCGCTGGAAAAGCGTCATCGAAACATTGGCGCGAGGCGAGACGCCCGGAAAGTCCGGCTCTTTGGCGTAGTTCCCTATCGTTACGCCGGAGCCGCGGCCCGGCCCGAAGGCCGGGGCTTTTTTCCCAAACGCTCAGTTTCTGGTCTTGGCCGGAACCGCCTTGGCGTTTGCTGCGCCGGTGGTGACTTGCGGCTTCATGCTCGAGAGCGATTTCTCGCCGATGCCCGGAACCTTGACCAGATCGTCGACCGAGGCGAATGGCCCGTGGGTCTTGCGGTATTCGACGATGGCCTTGGCCTTGGCGGGGCCGATGCCGTTGATTTGCTGCAAAGCCGTGCTGTCGGCGGTGTTGATGTTGACGGGTTCCAGCGCCAGCGCCGCCAGCGGACCCAGCGCCAGTAAAACGGCCAGGGAACGAAGGAAATTGCGCATGATATGACTCCTTGATCTGGTTGAAGGAGCTGCCAATCTACATATGCGCACAATGTATGTCAACAGGCTTATGTCGTCAATTTGTTCTCTCGTTATCCGAAGCGTTCCGGCAGCCAGCCGCGCTCGACCGATGTCCGCAGGCTCCAGGCCGGGGTGGTTTCAGTCTTGTAGCTCCAGAAGAACCAGCCGAAAAGTTTCTCGAAAGCAAGAATCTGCGCTGCGGCGTAGCCCCGGTTGGCGATGTTTTGCTGGAAATCGTCCATCTGTTCAAGGGCGTGGTTGTACGGCCCTTCGGCCCAGAGCGACACGACCTTGAGATCCAGCCCCAGGCTCCATTCCCCGCAGATCGCGGGCAAGCCCAGGGCGGCGTTGATGGAATCGGCTTCGTCGCGCCATTCGCCCGCGGCCTTGTGCATATGCCCGTAGATGTCGGCGTCGATGTCGCGGCGCTCGAAGCATTGGTAGCGGTGATAGTCGAAAATCACGTTTTGCCATGAGGGCGCCTGCATGAAGCCGAGGAATTCCCGGTAGGTGCGGAAGCCGTCGTGGAACACCACTGCCACCCGTTCGGGTGGGCAATGCCTGCGAATGCGCTCGTAGGCGGCGAGGTAATAGCGTTTCAGGTAATTGGTGGGTACGTCCCAACGCGGCTCGTTGAGTACTTCGATGGCGAAAAGCGCTGGATGGGCGCGGTAGCGTTCGGCCAGCCGCTCAAGCACGGCAAGCGAGTGCGCGAAATATTCTTCCTTCGTGTGCCATTCCACCACGTCCTTGATGCCGCCGTTGTCGAAGCCATTCTGGCAGCCCGGTGCGGCGTGGAGGTCGATCATGACTTTGAGGCCGAGCCTTGCCGCCCAGTCGAGGGCGCGGTCGAGCACGTCGATGCCGCCAGTGACGAACGGATGGCGCTTGTCGCCGTATTTGGGGTGGTGGGGGTAATCGGGGCCGAAAATCCAGTGTCCGATCGGGATGCGCACGGCGTTCAAACCGCGCTCGGCAATCCAGGTGAAATCCTCGTAGGTGATGAAGCTGTTCCAGTGTGCGCGCAGTTTTTCAGCCGCCGCCGCGCCCAGTTCGGCGCACCAAGTGGTTTCGTCGGTTGCTTCCAGCCCCGCGAAAAGGCTGGGCGACATCCATTTTTCCAGCAGCAGCCAATTCCCGAGATTGACGCCGCGCAATTTGTTCGGAACGTGTGCCATCGTTTCCTCCGGAGTGTGAATGCTTTTAGGCGAAAGCAGGGACTTCATGGCGCATCCGCGCCTATTGTGACGAAGCCGGGCTGATTTGTCCGTCGAGAATTGCGTTGCGGCGGGCGCAAGGCGGTATGATGCGCGCGATGACGCGCCCATTTCAGACTTTCGTATTGCTGGCCTGCCTCGCGTTCACCGCGCCCGCGGCGGATTTGCCCGACCTGGGCGATGTGGGCGCGGGGGATTTTTCTCCCGCCCAGGAGCGCCAGGTGGGCGAGGAGATCATGCGCGAAGTGCGCCGCGATCCAGCTTGGCTCGACGATACCGAAATCGAGGAATACATCAATCGCCTCGGCCAACGGTTGGCGGCGGCCAGCGCCGACCCTTCGCGCCGCTTCGAGTTTTTCGTGGTCAGGAACGCCATGCTCAACGCCTTTGCCTTGCCGGGCGGTTATATTGGCGTGCATTCGGGGCTGATTATCGCGGCGCGGTCGGAATCGGAACTGGCGGGCGTGCTGGGTCATGAAATCGGCCACGTCACGCAGCGCCATATCGCGCAGCTCATCGGCAAGCAGAAACAAATGGGCGCGATCATGCTGGCGTCGTTGCTGGCCGCGCTGGCGGCGGGCGATTCGCGGGCGAGCGAAGCGGCGCTGGCGGCAGGGGCGGCAGGGACCATGCAGGCCCAATTGGCCTATACGCGCGATTTCGAGCGGGAAGCCGACCGCGCCGGTTTGCAGACACTGGAAAACGCGGGATTCGATGTGCGCGGCATGGCCGGGTTTTTCAGCCGCCTCCAGCGCGCCTCCCGCCTGTACGAGAACAACGCCCCGGCCTACCTGCGCACCCACCCGCTGACGACCGAGCGTATCGCCGACATGGAAAATCGCGCCATGAACAGACCCTACCGTCAAGTGCCCGATTCGGCGGATTTCCGCTACGTCCAGGCGCGCCTGCACGTGCAGGGCCTGCCCGCCGCGGATGCGGCGCGGACATTCGCTGGCCGCGTCGCGGAAAACCCCGGCGATATCGCCGCGCGCTACGGCCTGGCGTTGGCACACTTGCGCCTGGGTCGGCTGGACGAAGTCGCGCGGGCGGTCGACGATTTGCGGCGACGCGCCGAACCGTCGCCTTTCATCGCTATTCTGGGGGCGGGGCTGGCGGCGGCGCGGCGCGATTACGCCACGGCCATCGAGACGCTCACGGCGGCCAGCCGCAAGTTTCCATTGAGCCAGAGCGTGGTGTACGCTTTACTTGATGCGCAGATTGCAGGCGGGCGGGCGGCGGAGGCGGAGCAGCGTGTGCGCCGCGCGCTTGCCGGGCGCAGTGGCGATATTCGCTTGTGGCAGCTTTTATCGCGCGCCAACGCGACATTGGGCAGGCGCGCGGCGCAGCATCGCGCCCAGGCGGAGGTTTATGTCCTACAAGGTGCTTATCGCGCGGCAGTCGAGCAACTGGAACTGGCGCGTAAAGCAGGCGATGGCGATTTTTATGAGTTATCCGCAGCCGATGCCCGCTTGCGCGAAATCCGTAACCGGATGCGCGAGGAGCAAAAGCAGGAACGGCAACGGTAAGACAGGCGCTGAACGGAGTGGCAAATGGAGTTCGACAAGGAAGTAGACGCGCGCGGGCTGAACTGCCCGTTGCCGGTTTTGAGGCTCAAGAAAATGTTGGCCAGTTTGCAGGGCGGGCAGGTGGTGCGCGTGTTGGCCAGCGATCCGTCCTCGGTCAAGGATTTTGAGGCTTTTACCCGCCAGACCGGGCACGAACTGTTGCGGCGGCAAGAGACGCCGGACAAATCCTACGAGTTCTTCATCCGGCACAAATAGGTATGGAAAAAGTGCAAACGGGCGGCAATCTATCGCCTGTTTGCCCACCGCGTGCGCATTGGCGCGCGGTGGGCATGGCAAGCCACCCCGACCATCAGTCCCTACGCCGGACTGGCCTACGAGCATGAATTCGACGGCGAAGCCAAGGCCGCGCCTACGGCCAGCCGATCGACGCGCCGGAACTCAAGGGCGGCACGGGCATTGGCAAAATGGGCCTGACTTCCAGGCAGGCAAGCACGCCATCCTGGACGTGAGCGCGCAAGCCTACACGGGCAAACGCGACGGCGTCATGGGCAGCCTGAGGCTGAAGATCGCGTTTTGAAGCCATACCTCATCTCCGCCCGTCCCGGTAAAACCGTGGCGGGCGATTTTTTGCGCCCCGCTAACCCCGCCAAAAAATGACTGCACTGATTTCCAAAAATGACCGCACTCATTTTTGGAAGGGAAGCCGCCAGGATGCCGCGTCCGTCCCCTCCAGATCGGCTGGCCTTGACCCCATCCCGTCATTGCAAGGGCCGAAGGGACGCGGCAAAAACGGGGCGCGACGCTTCGCGGTATAATGCTGGCATTTCCATCCTGTCCGCGAGCCTTGCCATGACCCGCAAGAAACTGCCCATCGGCATCCAGACCTTCCGCGAAATCCGCGAGGATGACTGCTATTACGTCGATAAAACCGCCTTCGCCCTCTCCATGATCCGGGAAGGCAAGGCATATTTCCTTTCCCGCCCGCGCCGCTTCGGCAAGAGCCTGTTCCTCGACACGCTGGCGGAATTACTCATGGGCAACGAGCCGCTCTTCCAGGGGCTGTATTGCCACGACAAATGGGATTGGGAAGCGAAATATCCGGTGATCCGCATCAGTTTCGGCGCGGGCATTTCGAGTGGTCAGGCATCGGCGCTGGCGGAGCGAATCCGCGAACTTCTCAAGGAAAACGCACAGCGCTTGGGGCTGACGTTGGAAAACGCCAGCATTCCCGGCCAGTTTACACAGTTGATCCTGCAAGCCGAAGCCAAATTCGGGCAGCGTGCCGTGGTACTGGTGGATGAGTACGACAAACCGATTCTCGATAATCTGACGAGGCCCGATTCCGCCCGTGAAATGCGCGATGGACTGCGCGATTTTTATTCTGTCATCAAGGATCAGGACGCGCACATCAAGTTCGCCTTCTTGACCGGGGTTTCCAAATTCAGCAAGGTGAATATCTTCTCCGGTCTCAACAACCTGAAAGACATCACGCTCCATGCCGCTTATTCCGACATCTGCGGCTATACCGACGCGGATGTGGATAGCGTTTTCGCGCCCGAACTGGAAGGATTGGACCGGGACAAAATCCGCCACTGGTACAACGGCTACAACTGGCGCGGCGAGGCGGTCTACAACCCTTTCGACCTTTTGCTGCTCTTCGATTGCCGCGAATTCCGCCCCTTCTGGTTCGAGACCGGCACGCCGACCTTTTTAGTAGACATGCTCACCGAGCGCAAGGTTTATCTGCCCGCGATGTTGAAAATGAAAAGTTCGTCCGAACTGATTTCCGCTTTCGAGGTGGGGGATATTTCCACTGAGGCCCTGATGTTCCAATCCGGCTATCTGACCATTTCTGGAGAAAAGAACCTGGGCGACAATATCCTGTTTACGCTCACCTATCCCAACCGTGAGGTCCGGGGCGCGTTGACGGGCAATATCCTGAAGCGATGGGTGAATAACCCGCAAAGGGCGGAAGAAGCCAGTT
>JAIRMC010000102.1 GCA_031258965.1 Azoarcus sp.
GCGATGGCGGGCTGGTTCAAGGAAACCGGCTGGTTTAGCGACGTGCGCAGCGCCAGCATTCCCGGCATCGACGATCCGCTTCATCATTTATTGAGCATCAATTCGCTTCCCCTGGGCTATGTCTGCCTGCTCATCAACGCCAATATCCTGAACGGCAGTTCGGTATTCAACATACCGAATCACTGGGTCGTGCTGGGCGACGGCGCGGGGAAAGGCGGGGGCAGCAACGGCAACGACGGCTCGATCATCAGGATTGGCACGCCCGGCGCGAAAACCCTGGATTCACGCGGACGCGCCGTCATGACCGCCACGAAACGGGAAACGCATTTCCAGCACGAAATAACGTACCGTCCCGCCTGCGTACCGGCTGACAGCCCGAATTGTCTTTTCAATCGCCTCGATCCCAAGGCATCGAGAAGGGCGGAGCTGGAAAAAGGAACACTGGATTTCAAGGTTTATTCCTGGGCTAGAATCAGGGGTCTTCCTGCCGGTTTGACCGTGGAAAAGTTTCTGTCCGCGTATTTTGGCTATGTCGCCGCCACGGTGAAATGATACGGAGGAAAATCATGTGCCGCTTCCTAACGCCGTTCTTGTGCCTGCTGACCATGTTGTTGACGGGATGCCCGAGCGCACCATCTATTGCCGAGACCGAAAGTAGGTCAGTACCAGATCTGACAATGCTCGATTCGGTAGATTTATTTACAGGTAGCGTCAAATTTTTCGCGTTTTCAGAGGACGGCAATACATTTATTGTCGGGAACAAACACGATGGCGTAGGGCTATATCGCACAAGCGATCATGCACTGTTGGAGAGGCACTATGAATGCGAGGGGGAGTCTCTCGCAACACCATATGGCGCTTATTTCTGCGACACGGATGCGACTATATATGATCTTGGCTATATCGATGCGAATACCTGGTATTTCTCTGAAAGAATTCAGAGGCAAAACGATATCCGCGTACACGTTCGGACGATCCATCCGCCACAGGAAATTAGTGCATCAATCATTGACGACATTCCCGGCAACGCCATTGTTTCCGCCAACAGGAATTACATTGCCGATAACAACGGCTTGATCGACTGGCGCATGGGGAAACGCTACCCCACCAAGACCCATGTTCTTGAACCCAAATGGCACACGGTTCCCACATTGACGCCCGACAACCGGATCATCACGTATCCAAAGAAGAAAACCGTGATCTTTGATCCGCTCAACGATACGATGGAAGTCTGGAAAGGCGCGGCCCGTCTGGGAAAATCAATCATTGTCACGCCGGATAACCGCCACGCGATTGGTTTGTCCACGGTAAACGGCAAATGTACGCTTTGGCATTGGCCGGAAAGAAAAGAAATCGGGCATTGCAGCCCGCGCGCCAGTCGTTTTTCCGGAAATAATTCCCCCCATCTGGAATTGTTGTCGCTTGCTCCTGGCGGCAAATCGTTTTCCGTCGGCGTTGACAACAATGTGCGTGTCTATCGCATCGAGCCGTTCAAGCTGGAACTGGAGGCCAGCATGCCCGGACTGGTGGTTGCATTGGCGTTGTCGGAAGATGGGCGGCTGGCGGTCTACGATGATAAAGGTTTTCTCCGGATATGGAATGTCGGCACGGGCCGCCTCGTTGGGCAGCGCGACTTTCTCAAGGGCAAAACAAGTTCATATGTACCCAAGCTCGTATTCCAGCCAAACGGCAATAAATTATTCATGATGTATGGCAGCATCAAGGTCTTCGAGATTCCAAGGCAAACCATAAAATGAAAAACCGGTGGCGGCATGAATTGCTGCGGCGCTGTGAACCTTGCAATGAGGGGGGGAGGCGTCGTCATTGGAAAAGTGCGCGCAGGTTTCACGGTTCCGGAAGCATGGAGTTTGTAATGGGTATTCGCAAAAAGGGGTTGGACAAGTCCGTAATGGATATAAAGCGCGGATGGCTGGCAATCGCAAAACCGTGTCGCTTTTGTCTTCCCGTTGGCGTAAGATGCGGTTATCGACAATCATGAAAGTGTGTGGTTCGCCATGCTTCATCGCTACCTCGACCATCAGCGCTTCACTCTCGCCGCTATCGACGACGCGATCTCACGCGGTCGGTGGCGTGACTGGGCGGAATTGCGCCGGGCCGCTTTGTCCGGCCGCACCCTGTTGGCGCACCCTGTTGGACAAGGTGGAGCGCGTTGGTCGCCCTTATGTTTCCGTTCCTTGCGCTCAACGTCATACTTTTGGATGCACTGTGCCGAGGAACACCGCCCCGCTGCTTGACTGGGAACGCGTCTTGTCCTCCGCTGCGCGGCCCCAGCAGACAGTTAAAGCGGCTTGTCCGCATCTTTCAACTATCATTTTCGACCGGGTTTGCGATATGGATGCGGATCGTCCTGGCGGCCATGGGATAGAACCATGAAAAGTAGGCAGTATGTTCGGTAGCGAACAAGACGTGGTGGTCAGTGAGACTGGCATCGAAGCAGCGCCCGGCCCTCTGGAAACCCTGCGATAGCAATCGCCCGGAAGGTTTTCCATGAGCCAATCCGTTTCCCGTTCAACCTGGACCAATCGCTGGGCGTTTATCCTGGTCACTATCGGCTCGGCGGTGGGGCTGGGCAATATCTGGCGGTTTTCGTATCTCGCAGGCTCGAGCGGCGGCAGCGCCTTCGTGCTGGTATATCTGTTGTGCGTGGGGCTGATCGGCCTGCCGCTGTTGATGGCAGAGATTCTCATCGGCAGGCGCGGGCGGGGCAATCCGGTGCAGGCGATGTTGAATACGGCAGAGGAAACGGGGAATTCGCCATGGTGGGCTTTGCTTGGATGGGCGGGGATGCTCGGGGCGCTGCTGATTCTGTCGTATTACAGCGTGGTGTCCGGCTGGATTGCGGATTATCTCTATCAGGCTGTGGTCGGTATCCGGGTAGAGACGGCGGAGGCGGCAAGGCAGGGGTTCGCGGCGCTGGCGGGCGACCCTCTGCGGATGGGGTTCTGGCATACGGTGATGCTGACGCTTTCCGTGGGGGTGGTGGCGCGGGGCGTGGTGGCGGGGATCGAAGCGGCGAACCGGATCATGATGCCGGTATTGTTCCTTATCCTGCTGTTGCTCACTTTGTGGGGAGGCGTCGTGGGCGATATGCCCGCGGCGCTGCATTTCATGTTCGATTTCAAGGCGGATGCGCTGACGCCGAGTGTGGTGCTGGCGGCGATGGGGCATGCGTTTTTTTCGCTGAGCCTGGGAATGGGGGCGATCATGGTGTATGGCTCCTACCTGGACAGGCACACTCGTATCGGCCATACGAGTCTGTGGGTGGTGGGGGCGAGCACGCTGGTGGGGCTGTTATCGGGGATGGCGATTTTTTCGCTGACTTTTGGTTACGGGCTGGCGCCTTCCGCCGGGCCGGGGCTGATTCTGCAAACGCTGCCGCTGGCTTTCGCGCACATGCCGGGCGGGCGGCTGGTGGCGGTTTTCTTTTTCCTTTTCGTGCTGTTCGCGGCCTGGACGTCGGCCATTTCGCTGGTAGAGCCGTTTGTTTCGTGGCTGACGGAGCGTTACGGCATCCGCCGCGCCAGGGCGGCGTGGGGGACGTGGGCGCCGGTCTGGCTGCTTGGATTGGCGGTCTGTCTGTCGTTCAACCGCTGGTCGGACTTTACGCTTGCGGGGCTGAATCTATTCGACGCGCTGGATCAGTTCGCCAGCAAGATCATGATGCCGCTCTCGGGGTTGATGATCGCTGTCTATGTGGGCTGGCGGATGGGGACAGCGCTCGTCCGGGAGGAGATTGCCTTGCGCGGCGCGGCGTTCCCGCTATGGTTCAATGTGCTGCGCTATGTGGTGCCCATCGGCATCGTGTTGGTGTTTTGTCATAATCTGGGCTGGCTGCCCTGGCTGGCGTGAATATGGCGAGTTTGACGGCATGAAGAGACGACGCGCGTCGAATAAAAAATAAAAACCATGTGGAAAAAGTCATAATAGACATGAATTTTACGTCATGACACTGTCGTCATGACACTGCTGCACCATATCATGGAAGTTGATATCATGAAACGGTTATTTTTGCTTAATTTTGTTGCGGCTGGCCTGATGCTTTCCCTTGTGGGATGTGGAGGAGGGGGAGGCGGCGGCGGCGGCGGCGGCGGTGGAGGCGGCGGGGCGGTAAGCGATAGGTCGCAGTCCGGCGCAGCCTTCACTCATAAAACATTGGCTGGCAGCGATGCCACGACCCGGTCCGTGCCAGGTACGCTGTCGGCCAGCACCGTGGCTTCCGGCGGCGGCGCGCAAGCCGCTCTCCAAAGCGGGATTGCCGCCGGGAGTTACACCGTCAAGGCTGCAAACGGTTCCGTGACCTTGATAAGTGGAAGTTCGACCGTGGCCACCTTCAACGCCAGCAAGACGAACCTTTATACGAAGAACGGCGTGAATTTCGCCGTCCTCTCCGACACGAAGTCCAAGGCAGGCGGCGGAACGGAGACGCATTATGCTTTGGTCGGGACGCTGAATTACGCCGCTTTCGGCTATTGGGCGAAGGTGTCGGACGTATCGGGCAAGAAAACCCAGGACGCTGCTGGGGCTTTCTTTTACAAGGACAAGGCGCCCGCTGGGTTGATGGACAACAACTATGCCCATGCGCACTCGTTTGGCGCGAACGCCGCAGGGACTTACACGGGGCTGGCCGTTGGGCTGGCCAAAAACGCGAGTACTGTCGTTCCGCTCTCGGGCACGGCCAGCCTGACCCTAAGCAGCGCGGCCAGTGGAACCTTGGTGCTGGATTTCCAAAACTTCTATAAACTCACGGGAAATGTGACGACAAATACAAGCGGGACCGTGGGTCAAGCTGGGGGAATCACGGGTACCTTCGCGCAGGTTGCAAGTAACGGTAACACTTCCTCCGTGAGTTTGCCCACGACAGTGAGTGGTAGTTATAGCACCAACACGATCAATGGCCAGCTTTTTGGTACACCATTCAGTAAGGTCGCTGGCAGTTGTGCTATGCAAAGTGGCAGTATCTGCAATAGCGTTCCCGGTGAAGCGGCAGGCACATGGAAGCTGGTAGCCAATACGGGGGCCGAAGTCTCCGGCGCGTTTGGCGTGAAGAAGTAGAAATATGCCGTTTCGTCCTGGCCGGGGCGCGGCGCTGGCAGTGATTTTGTTCGCGTTCCCGGTTGTTGCCGCCTGTGCGCCATCTCCGGCGGCGGGCGCGGAAAACGGGGATGCCAGCGGCCCTGCCGAGGAGGAGGTTTCCCTGACCCCGGAGCAGGTTCTTCCCCTGGCCCAGGCGCTTTTGGATCAGGGAATGGTGGATGAGGCGGAAAAAATCTACCGTTCCCTTTTTCTATCCGCTTCTGGCGAAGACGTGCGCATCGAGGCGGCTTTCCAGATCGGGCAGATTCTCGTTTTCCGGGGACGATACCGCGAGGCCATCCACTATTTCGTCGACATTCTCAACCGCAAGCCGGATTTGCCCCGTGTGCGCCTGGAGCTGGCGCGCGCCTATTTCCTGGACGGCAACCATAGGGATGCGACTTTCCAGTTTGAGCTGCTCAAGGGCGGGGCGCTTCCCCCGGAGGTGATCGCCAATGTCGATGTCTTCCTGGACGCCATTCGCCGCGGAAAGCAGTGGGCGCTGGGTTTTTCCATGGTTCCGGTTTGGGATTCCAACATCAACCAGGCTTCCGGCAGCACGCAGGAGTGCATCGACACCGTTTTCGGCACCCTTTGCCGCCCCCTGGATGACAAGGCCAGCGGCGTCGGCGTGAATCTCGGCGTCAGCTTCGATTACTTCAAGCGTCTCAGCCAGGATTGGGGGTTGCGGGCCAGTACGGGTTTTTACGCCACGGAATACGGCGCGCGGAAACATGATTATCGTATTTTCTACGCCGCGCTGGGGCCGCGTTACCTGTGGGCGAGCGGCGAGGCCAGTTTGCAGCCCACGTTCCGCAAACGCTGGTTCGCCGGAAAGGAACACAGCGAGGAATACAGTCTGGATTTGGAAGGGCGGGAAGTCATGGGCCGCTTTATCCTGGGCGCCGCCGCCAGCTACGGCAGGGCCGGCTACAACGACAAATACTGGGATGATCTTTTTCGCGCTCCGCGTTGGGGTGTGAGTCTGTACCCCCGCTACATTCTAGATGATCGCACTTTCGCGCAGCTTGGTTTGAGCTTTATGCGAGAAAACACCCGGGAGCCTGCCTATGCCTCCGATAGCTGGACTTATTCCCTGGGGTTCTACCGCATCCTTCCGCATGGTTTCTCCGTTTATCTGGAAGGCAGCCTCACCCAGGCGAGATACCATGCCCCGCAATGGTACGTCACTGATGGCAACGGGATTGGCGAGGCGGCGCGCAGGGACGACATCAGGGGAGTGACGCTTTCCCTTTCCAGCACTCGCCTGGAAAAATACAAGGTGATCCCGGCGCTGCAATATAGCCATACCCGATCCAGTTCCAATATCCGGCTCTGGGAATACGAACGCAATCGCCTGGATTTTCTGCTCAATCTCAAGATATAGCAGCGCATGCGGGAGGGGAGGGGCTGGTCATTGCTGCGTTTCGCGCCGTCTCCAGCGTCGAGCGCGGAGACGGTATCATCCCGCCTGGCCGGGCGCAGCCCGGAAGACGATTGCAATGCCTCCTGTCCGGGATGGGCGAAACGAAAGGTCTGGGAAAATGGCGGAAAACGGAACGAAAGCGTTTTATCTTGATGATGTCGCGGTCGGTGACCATTATGCTAGCCGGGAATATCCGCTCGATGTGGCGCAGATCAAGGGCTTCGCCCGCGATTTCGATCCGCAGCCCTTTCATTTGGATGAGGCCGCCGCCGAAGCGTCTTTTTTCGGCGGGCTGGCGGCCAGCGGCTGGCATACGGCGGCGATCACGATGCGCCTGATGGTGGAGAGCGTGCCTTTTGCCGGGGGGCTGATTGGCGCGGGCGTGGAGCTTTCCTGGCCGCGCCCGGCCCGTCCGGGGGACGCGCTTCATGTGGTGAGCGAAGTTACGGCGGTTGCGCCCTCGAAGAGCAAGCCGGATCGCGGCATCGTGACTTTGCGGAGCGATACGTTCAATCAGCGCGGCGAGCCGGTGCAAAGGCTGGTGTCGCGTCTGCTGCTGTTCCGGCGGGGGGCGTGAGGCGCGGTCATGGATTTCATTGATCTTCCCCAATTGCTCGCGGCGGGCGGCAGTGTGAGGCCGCCGGGTTCCAAGAGTATTTCCAATCGTGCGCTGTTGCTGGCGGCGCTGGCCGAGGGGGTGACGGAGATTGACGGCCTGCTGGCTTCCGATGATACGGCGCGCATGCTGGAGGCGCTGCGCGCGCTCGGGGTGGCGTGCGTGGAGATCGGGCAGGGACGTTTGCGCGTGGAGGGATGCGCGGGGCGCTTCCCGGTGCGGCGGGCGGATTTGTTCCTGGGCAATGCGGGCACGGCGTTCCGGTCACTGACGGCGGTGTTGGCGCTGGCGGGCGGGGATTATGTGTTGAGAGGGACGCCGCGCATGCATGAGCGGCCCATCGGCGATCTGGTGGATGCGCTGCGGCTTCTGGGGGCGGACATCGCGTATCTGGAAAACGAGGGTTTTCCGCCTTTGCGTCTTGCACCGGCGTCGATCAGGCCGGGGAGGGCGGTCGAGGTGCGCGGGGATGTATCCAGCCAGTTCCTGACCGGGCTGCTGATGGCCTTGCCGCTCACGGGGCGGGAAATGACGGTGACGGTGGCGGGCGATCTTGTCTCCCGGCCTTATGTGGACATGACGCTCGATCTGATGGCGCGTTTCGGCGTGCGGGCGGCGCGGCAGGGCGGGCAGGTTTTTACGACGCCGACGGGCGCGCGTTATGTTTCGCCGGGCGTGTTCGGGGTGGAGGGGGATGCCTCGTCCGCGTCGTATTTTCTGGCGGCGGGGGCCATTGCCGCGTCTTCCGGCGCGCCCTTGCGGGTGGCGGGGGTGGGGCGGCGTTCCATCCAGGGTGACGTGGGTTTTGCCGGGGCGTTGGCGCGGATGGGCGCGATCATCGAAATGGGCGACGATGAGGTGAGCGCCTGCCGTCCGCCGGAAGGTTTGCGCGGCATCACGCTGGATTGCAAGGCCATCCCGGATGCCGCGATGACGCTGGCGGTGACGGCGCTGTTTGCCGAAGGCGAAACGCGGCTCACGAATATCGCAAGCTGGCGGGTGAAGGAAACCGACCGTATCGCCGCCATGGCAAAGGAGTTGGGCAAGCTCGGGGCGCGGGTGGAGGAAGGACGCGATTTCCTCGCCATTGCGCCGCCGCCTGGCGGTGCTGCCTCGCTGCGTCCGGCGGTGATTGATACTTACGACGATCACCGCATGGCGATGTGCTTTTCGCTGGCTGCGTTCGGCACGCCTTTGCGCATCAATGATCCGGACTGCACGGCAAAGACTTTTCCCGATTATTTCGCGCGCTTCGAGGGCATCGTCGCGCCCGCGCCGGTGATCGCCATCGACGGCCCCACGGCTTCGGGCAAGGGCACGGTGTCGGCGCGGGTGGCGAAGGCGCTCGGTTTTCATTATCTCGATTCCGGCGCGCTTTACCGGCTCACGGCTTTTGCCGCGCGCGAGGCGGGGGTGGGTTGGGCGGACGAGGCGGGCGTGGCGGCGGTAGCGGCGGGGCTGGATGTGGTGTTCGACGATGGGCGCATTTGGCTGGACGGCAGGGAGGCGGATGAAGCCATCCGGCATGAGAGCATTTCTGTCGGGGCGTCGAAAGTGGCGGCCTTGCCGCAGGTGCGGGCGGCGCTGCTTTTCCGGCAACGGGCGTTCCACCGCGCGCCGGGGCTGGTGGGCGATGGGCGGGACATGGCCTCGGTGGTGTTCCCGCGCGCCGCGTTGAAGGTGTTTTTAACGGCAAGCGCCGAAATACGAGCCGAAAGACGTTATAAACAGTTGATCGACAAGGGTATGGCTGTTACCATGGCGAGCTTGCTGCAAGAGTTGCGGGAACGGGACGCGCGGGATGCCGCCCGGACTGTCGCCCCCTTGCGGCAACTGCCGGATGCGGTGTTACTCGATACAAGCTCAATGGGCATCGAAGAAGCCGTGGCCTTCGTGCTTGATCTCGCGCGGGATCGAGGGCTGGCCGCCGGTTGAAGCCGGTGCGCGGGAATTTCCACGCGCTTCTTTTTTGTTGATCAACCCTGATTGCCGCCGCAAAGGCGGTTCCGAGCCACTTTTCTACTTTCATGTCCTCCACCAGCACCGCCCCCCTGTCCGACGTCGGCAGCGAAAGCTTTGCCGCCCTTTTTGAAGAAAGCCTTTCGCTCCAGGATATGCGTCCCGGCGAAGTCATCACCGCCGAAGTCGTGCGCATCGACCAGAATTTCGTGGTCGTCAATGCCGGTCTCAAGTCCGAGAGTTACGTTCCAATCGATGAATTCCGCAACGACCGCGGCGAGATCGAAGCCAATGTCGGCGATTTTGTCCATGTTGCCATCGATGCGCTCGAAGATGGCTACGGCGAAACGCGCCTGTCGCGCGACAAGGCCAAGCGCATCTCCGCCTGGAACGATCTCGAAAAGGCGCTCAATGACGGCTCGCTGGTCAGGGGCATCATCACCAACCGCGTCAAGGGCGGCCTGACGGTGATGACGAGCAGCATCCGCGCCTTCCTGCCGGGTTCGCTGGTCGACATGCGCCCGGTCAAGGATACGTCGCCGTACGAGGGCAAGGAGTTCGAGTTCAAGGTCATCAAGCTCGATCGCAAGCGCAACAATGTCGTGGTTTCGCGCCGCGCCGTGCTGGAAGAATCCATGGGCGAGGAGCGCGACAAGCTGCTCGCCACGCTCCAGGAAGGCACGGTGGTCAAGGGCATCGTCAAGAACATCACCGATTACGGCGCTTTCGTCGATCTCGGCGGCATCGACGGCTTGCTGCATATCACCGACCTGGCGTGGCGGCGCGTGCGCCATCCCTCGGAAGTGCTCAACGTCGGCGACGAGATCGAAGCCAAGGTGCT
>JAIRMC010000070.1 GCA_031258965.1 Azoarcus sp.
CGCTTGCGGGGAAGCCGGGAGGCAAGGTCGTGCATCATGGCAAGTGCCATCGCCTTGTCGCGTTGGCGTTTTGGATCGAGGCTAAACGCATAAGGCGTAAACGCCGCCGTTGCTTCCATCAACGGCGGCAGGGCAACGCCTTGATGTGCCTCGCCCATCGGCCAGCGGTCGTTGTCATGAAGGTGATTGGCATAGGTCAACAAAGTTTGCATTCGCAGGGAAGAAGTTTGCAGGATTTCCAGGATAGCGGCGTGGGCGGCGACGTGGTCAGGGTGAGGGTCGAGATATGGATGCGGCAGGACGATGACTTCCGGACGCGCGCGTTCCATGAGTTCACGCAGATCGGCGAGCAGGTTCTTCCAGCTTGGGATGCCGTCCGCATCGCTGGCTAGTTGGATGCGATTGTAACGGCGGAAAGGGCGAGTGTCGCAAAGTTCCGCTTCCCGCGAGGGGATAGCTTTTTCCGGCTCGGCGCGCATGGCGGAAAGTTGCAGACAGAAATAACCCAACTGCGCGCAGTGTTCAGGGGGAACGCCGCCCCAGAGCGGCACGGCGATGCTATCCCATGCGCGTAGACGTCCTTTTGTGCGCGCAGCTTCGGCGGGCGCAAGCCCCATGCGGCGATAGTGTTCTGTTTCGATCTCGCCCGCCGTGAGAGTGACGATCCAGACTTCCTTGGCTTGGCTGTAAAGGCCGAAAGCGGCAAGTTCGGCGTCGTCGGCATGTGGAGCGATAATGAGCAACCGCTTTTGCCGGTAGTCGGGGTTTGGGATGCGCCACAATACAGGCTCGCCCACCAGGCGACAATGTTGGCCGAGGAGATCCAGGCCGCTATTTTTCAATGCGTTGGCAAAGCCGGTGAGGTTGAGATAACGCAGACCGGCCACGCCACGCTCGAAGGTTTGGCAGTCGGCGCTTGTGTCATCTTTACTTCCTGTGCCATTTGCTGCGATAACGACGACGGGATCGAGAAAACGCCCCAAAGAGCGGCAACGCAAGCGCAGACCAAGAAGTAGCGTGTCAGCCTCATCCGGCGGCTCGGCACCGTCCGCCAGTGTCAGGCGACTCTCCGCGAAACTCGTGGGCAGTATCTGGGCGAGGCTACCGAAACGGTATTGATAATCGGCGCTCGGCGTATAAAAGAGATGATCGGAAAACCAAGCCTCGTGTGCGATCCACGCCAGCAGCAACAGGGGGAAAACCCAGACCACGCCGATCCAGAGGCCGATGCCTGCCAGAACCGGCAGGGCAAGGAAGAGCAAAAGGCGTTTTTTTCGCCGATAGCGCGCCAGCAGCCGGGTTTTGTGCGTAGTCATGTAATCAATCGAGGTCGATCAAACGGTTTTACAGAATCCGTCATTTCCTTGACGGTGAAGGCAATTCCGGTTTGTCCCAACAAGGAACCGTGCGAAAACAGAAGACAGTAGGAATATGGCGAAACGGTGCGCAATCGATTGTCTTCCAGTTGGCGAGGGCATTAAACCTCGAACATCGGGTGGAGCGTACACCAACGTTCTTTATAGTCACGATCAGCCCGGCCAAAAGAATAGCGCAGCGCCTTGTTTCTGGCTACAGCATCCGCCCAGGCGGCTTCGATGTTTTTCCAGGTGAGTACGCTGCCGGGAGAAAAGGCGCGCTGCCTTGGGTCGACGCCTCCGTTTATGTACTCTACGCTTACCCACTCCGGCGACTCTACACGGTAGATCACTTGCGCGGCAATGGGAGCGTCGTGGAGGAATATGATCGAACCCGTCATGAATTCGGCGAGCAGTTCAAAGACTTCGGCCGTATGTTTCGCGCCGGTGGCGGCAAATCCCCATCGACGGACGAACAGATCGAGATAAATAGCGGCGAATTCTGCTGGGGAAAAGTCAGCCGCCGGACGCAGAATACCGCCCGCTTCGGTCAGCAATCGCAGTTCGCGCCGCTGGTTATAGCGGAATTTGCTGGAGAAATCAGCAAGTGGTCGGGCCAGGGCGAGCTGCTCGCGTTGCTTTTTCAGACCAGAGAACCGCGTTGCGCACTGCCCGGAAAGATAACGCGCCGAGTGGCGAAGCACGGGCGGGGCCACACCCGGCGGAACACATGCAGATGGTATGATTATTTCAGCGTTGCCCAGATCGAATAGTCCTTTTTGTCCCTGTGCCTTCAAGGCCGCCTTGGATAAGGCCAGGTACCGCCCCCATGCAGACAAGGCGGCGATGAGTTTGCCCTCCACGAACCAGCCGAGATAGCGCGGCGCGATGTCGGCAAGCGCAGAAAGGCGCTCGATGATTTGTGGGTGCGTGACGACGCTGCCGCCAAACCGTGCCCAAGCGGCGGCATAATCGGAGGGCGCGATTTCCGTCCAGCCACGCTCGCGCCAGCGGCGAAAATGGTTCAACATGGCAGTTCGGGTTGCGCGGGAAAAGATGCGCTTGGCCGTTCGGGGATGAAACCGGAAAGCATCGGCAAACGCCAAAAGACAGCGCGTCCAGCCTCAAGGGAAAAATGCGCTTCCAGACGCTGGCGAATATGTTTGCCCGATGCGTCGGCATGTGTCCCCGAAGCGAGATCGACTAGGCATTGCGCCAATGCCTTGGCATCGCCAAAGGGAAAAAGCCGACCTGCGACCCGTTTCACGACCTCGCGTCCGCCACCGCAATCACTGCACAGCACCGGCACGTCCGCTGCCATCGCTTCCAGCAGTACCATGCCAAACGGCTCATGGTCGGACGACAGCGCAAAAGCATCGAACGCCTTGAAATAACGACGTCCCATTGGCACTTGCCCCAAGAAACGCACGGAAGACGCAATACCCAGTTCGGTAATACGGGCTTTCAAGTCCTTTTCCAGCCGACCACTGCCCATGATGACAAGAAGGCTGCCAGCGGGCAAGCGCGGCAAGGCGTACGCAAAGGCGGCAATGAGCGTAGCCTGATCCTTGTCCGGATGCAGCCGCCCGGCGTTGCCAATGATCCATGCATTCGGCGGCAGACCGAGTGCGGCGCGCGCTTCGTGGCGAGTCAATTGCTCCGCCCGAACGACAGTGAATTCCATACGGTTGTAAAGCGTTTCGATATGTGCGGCAGGCCAGCCAAGCGAAGCGCGCAAGTCGTCGCGGACGGCATCGGAGACACCCAACAGGCGCAGGCGCGAATGATATGCCCGTGCGAACAGTTTGCGGGTCATGCGCCGATAATCGCCGAAGGCATGATGTACGCCGATGACCGGTAATCGGGTTGCCAATAGCGCGATATGGATAGGCTTGAAACGATGGGCGATACAAAAGTCGAAGCGACTGTCCGCAATAATCCGGCGCAACTTGCGAATAGCGCCAAACTTCAATCCACGCACCGAGCGGCTCGTTTCGCCCAAAAAAAACACCTCGTCGGAATTCGACTCCCGCGCCACGTCATCGTCGGCCTTGCCCGTAAGATATACCGTTGTCGCCCGGTATGGCGTTCCATCAAACAGGTTCGCATATTGCCGGGCACAATCCAGAAACGGACCATCGTAGCCATGACAGAATTGCAAGACCCGCGGTGCGTCACGGATTTCCGTCATGACACCCAGTCTCGCTTGTCTTTTATCATGATCGGAATATGGCAAAGGGATGGAAAAA
>JAIRMC010000074.1 GCA_031258965.1 Azoarcus sp.
CACGGGGGAATGAGGAAGGGATTATGTCCGCATTCTATGTCTTGGGCAATGGTCCGCGATGTTGCCGGATCGGTGTGCGATCTCGCCGGTTTGAACGCCGTGATGATCATGTTGTTATTGCGAGCGGCGCTTGGCAACCTTGATCCTTGATGCTCACGTCGGCAAAAAAATCTGCAACAGATCGTTGAGAAACCGCCGGCCTCGCGCCGTCGTCCGCAGGTGATCCGAAGAGATGTCCAGCAGGCCGCGTGCGTGGGCTTCGGCCAGACCAGCAGCGACAGCGTCCAGTGACAGGCCGGTCCGTTCATGGAAAAGCCGCCAGGGCACGCCATCTGGCAGGCGCAGCACATTCATCATGAACTCGAACGGCAGCTCTAGCGCGCTGACCGCATGCCGTTCCTGGATGAAATCGCCGCGCGCTGCGCCTTCGAGATAGCGGGCCGGATGCCGGTGGCGGACTTCGCGCAAGATGCTGCCGGGAATCGTGAGCTTGCCGTGAGCGCCAGGGCCAAGGCCGAGGTAATCGCCGAAAGTCCAATAATTGAGATTGTGCCGACACGCCTGCCCGACGCGGGCGAAGGCGGAAACTTCGTAATGCCGGAATCCGGCATCGGCGAGCCGCGCTTCAATGGCGTCCTGCATGTCGGCGGCGGCATCGTCGCCGGGCAGGCTTGGCGGATTGCGGGCAAACGGCGTACCCGGTTCAAGGGTGAGATGGTAGCAGGACAGGTGTCCCGCGCCAAAGGCGAGAGCCGTCTCCAGATCGGCCAGCGCCATGGCAAGCGTCTGGCCGGGAAGCGCGTACATCAGGTCGATATTCACGCGCGCGAAACAGGAAAGCGCATCCTCCGTCACCCGGCGTGCGTCGCCGCCATCGTGGATGCGGCCAATGCGGGCGAGCATCCCGTCGTCGAAGCTCTGGATGCCGAGCGAGAGGCGGTTGACGCCTGCATCGCGGTAAGCGTTGAAACGTGCGGCTTCCGCTGTGCCGGGATTTGCTTCAAGGGTGATTTCGGCTTCGGGCGCGAGCGGAAGGCGGGCACGCAAGGCGTCGAGCAGTTTTTCCAGTACTGGCGCGGGAAGCAGGCTGGGCGTGCCGCCGCCGATGAAGATGCTGTGAATGTGTCGTCCCTGGATTTGCGCTAGCGCCGCTTCAAGATCGGCCACGATGGCGGCTCCCCAGGCATCGACCGGTATCTCGCCGCCGCGCGGCGCGTGTGAGTTGAAATCGCAGTAGGGACATTTGCGCGCGCACCAGGGAAAGTGGATGTAGAGCGCAAGCGGCGGCGCGAAACCGTTCTCGGAGGGTGTTTGCTTTGTCATGCGGCGCAAGCGCACCACACACCCGCCTTTGAAAACGGCGTGCGTGGGTCAGGGAACCATCGAACAAGCGTCATTGCGAGCGAGGCGACACAAATCCGGCTGCGCGCCCAGCACTTCCGCCAGACTTGCAGCATCCAGCGCCGCGGATAGCCATGCACCGTCTTCCACGGCGGAAAGTCCTTGGGCAGCGTGATTCCGAGATTCAGCCTTTCAGCGGCGGCGTTTTGTTGTGGCCGTATCGGTCAAACGATCAAGCATCGCCTTGACAGCTTTTATCTGCGGCGCGGAGCGCAGATGATAATTCGGCCCGGTATACCCCCACCAATCCCAGCAGCCATGGGGATTGACAGGACTTTTGACGGTTTGCGGGTAGAGCACGACAAGCCGATTGTTTTCCGCCCAGTTGTTATAACCCGCTTCCCTGGCGTAGATTTCCCCAATTGCTTCCGCTTGCTGCTCGCAGCCGTGGAAGGCGATGTGTACGCCACATTTCCCGCCACGGCAACCTTTTGGAATATAGGCATAGCCCCTTGTGTCCATGCCTACAGAATTCGCGTCTTGTGCGAACTCCTGTTGATTGAAAGTTAAAAACTCGCCCGGCGCCAGGGGAACCCGAGGTTTCAGTGGGCCAAGGATGTATGCCAGCAGGTGGCCTGGCGCATCGAAATTCCCGCAATGATTGATATAAGGCGGCGCCGTGATATAGCACTCGTTGGCATCCTTGGCTTCCGGATTCAGCATGGCATGCCCGGCATCGGGAATACGCTCGTACAGGATGGACGAGGCAGGCAACCACGTCCGGTAGAAATCATAGGTCATATCGACGACGTCTGTTTTCACCGTGCTGTCCTTGGCGCCGGAAAACAGCCAGACGCGGCTTGCGGCAAGTTGTTCGGGGGCGTCGATATTCTTTTGGGCTGCCTGTGCCTTGACTTCCTCAACCAATCTTTCGAGTGCGGGCACTGGGAAAAAAACCGTGGGCGACATGCAGGCGGACACGGCGAGTAGACTCATATCTTGCGCACAGTAATAGGGGCCGGCCGCCAATATTCCGGCTCCGCGAACCGTAGCGGAATGCGCGACATGAAACTGCACAGCCATGAATCCTCCGGAGGACAACCCGGAGACCGTCACATTGCTGGCGTTGGCTTTGAGCGCGGGCAAGGGTTCCAGCGCCGTCGCGCAATTCTGGAAAGCGCAAAACACGAACAACGCCAGCAATGCGTTTCGTATCGGTTCGCTCATGTATTTTGATGCGTGGGCAAAACATTCAGTCATGTCAGCTTCTCCTTGCTCGTGGATCAATTTGAGACCGTCGCGTCCATGGAGGCATCGGCATTCATGCCGGACCCCGATCCATTTCACGCAAATTCTCCATGAGAATAGTTTTAACATAAATACAAAGCAACGTCGCATGTGTGTTGATTGTCACCAAGTACATGATTTCACCACGACGCGCAGCCGCCACGCCCGCCGACGGATAAAGCCGTCAGCCGCGGTCGAAATCCCCGCGAATTCGGTCGATTTCGGGCGGGACAGCGACGCATGGCGTTGTTAGTCTTGTTTCCATTGCAATTCAATTCCGGAGAGACGCCATGGCGCCGGATAGCGTGCGCAGCCTGGGGCTGGCGCTCCTCGCCGCAGGCGTCTTTTATTTTGGCCTCTCGTCCGGGTCCGGAGCGGATGGGAAAATGGACTGAGCGCGAGTTTGCGAACCGTGTGCGGACACGGCGGAATTTTCCCGGCCATGACATGCGTCGAACCACCAACATCCTCGTCGTCGGCTTGCGAACACACTGGCGTAATAACCTTCGTAATGCTTGATATCGTTCCCGCGATATCAGTCCGCCGGAATTCCCGCAAACAGCGCGTGAATCAATTTCCGCATGCCGTCGAAATCATTTCCGCGCAGCGGATTGAACAGGCGAAAGGCGTTTTCCGGCTCTGGACGTAAACGCAACAGCATCGCCTCGCCGAAACTGGCTCACGCTTCCTGATTGGGAACAGCAAAAGGTCAAAAGGGTTATACACCGCCTCGCCACGCCAATTATAGCCGTTGTACCAATGGCGGATTTCATTCCGGTCCAGACCTTCGAGTTCCGAGGCAAACACGGTATCCACATCCGCGTCTGTATAACCGCAAATGTCCGAATAAGCGGCATGCAGTGTGATGTCTTTCAGATTGTTGGGGCCGGAAAAGATATTGACCTTACTGAACTTGGAAACGCCGGTGAGCATGGCGAATTTGATGTGCGCGTCT
>JAIRMC010000105.1 GCA_031258965.1 Azoarcus sp.
GAGGCAGAAATACGCCGCTATAGAAACGAAATACTAGCAATGATTAAATCGGGCAGAACGTGCAAAGAATAAACCCATGCCCGGTAAACCCGCCTCGCGGATCGGCGATGGCGTTGCCCATGGCCTCATCATTTAAGACTCATCGACCGTGCTCATCGGCAGCCAGCACAACGGCGACCACTGCTACGCATTCGACCCCGCGGGCAACCGGCTTGGCCTGGAGGCACCGAGCCGGGATGTGTAAAAAGAACTGACAGTGGAGACGCTGGCGAAAAGTAAGCGCGGCGAGGACAAACAATACACCACGTCAGGGACGCGGATGATCTGTTCGATCAGTTGGGTATCTGATGCGGCGGCTTAGCGATTCCGGCCAGTTCAGGCCGTCATTGCCAGTGCGTTCTTCAAGGTGTTGCCGCCGATGATACGCATTAGTTTGTCCGCATACATCGGGTCGGTGGCGTAGCCTGCGTTTTGCAATCCCTGCGCGAAAGCCGCGGCGCTGTTCTTGCCAAGAACATCAGCATATCTCGGACTGGCGGTAAGCAATTTCGCGTAGTCGGCGAACGCTTCGCTGTAGGACGAATATGAACGGAAGGCGGTCTTCTGCCGCTGCCAGCTTTCGTCGATGTATTCCCTGACTGTCTGTTGCGCGGTGGTGGGGCCGTCCCAGCCGCGGCCCGCCTTGATGTTGAACAGGTTGTAGCTTGGCGTGCCGTCGGCGTTTTTGGGCTGTTTCGCGCCCCAGCCGGTTTCCAACGCCGCTTGCGCCACCATGAAATGCGCTGGTATACCCGTGGCGCGGCTGGCTGCGTGTGCGTAGGGCCATACGTCAGCAACGAAGTCGCGCACATGCTCCGGTACTTTGCCGGTTGCGCTGCGCGCGGCGTCGACGGTGGCGGCAAGCTTTGCCGTAAGTGTGGCCGTTCCGGCAATTTCGCCGCCTGTCTCACGCTTGTTTGCTGCTCGTGCGGACGCGGCGCTGGTGATGCCCGCGCCTGGCGGCTCGATCATGCTCCAGCGCGAAGAAGGCGGCGCGTTCGTCGCGTGGCGCGCCGCTTGGGTAGCGGACGCCGTGTTTTCCGCTTTGCCGTTTTTGCCGACGCCGGTTTCCTGCCCGGTCTTGCCGCCGCCGAGTTGGCGGAACAGGGCCTCGGCCAGACCAGTGGATTTCGATTGCGCCAGATTGCTGGCCAGTTGCTGGTCGTGCAGTTCCTGCGCGAGCCGGGTCTGGTCGCTGTCCATCGGGCCGTTGGCGGGGGTGGCGTCGCGCATGGCCTTGAGCATCATTTGCAGAAACAAGGCTTCGATCTGCTTGGAAGCTCCGCGCAGGGCTTCATTGGCGTTGCTGCCGTTTTTCGCCAGATTCCGCAGTTCGCTCAATGACCTGGGGTCGAGCGCGTTGAGATGGATACCGTTGCTTGCCATGGCGCATTCCCCCGATTGCGTTGCGGTTTTTCAGATGATTCCTCGTTCGCGCGCAAGGCTCCCGCCACTCATTGCCTGGAGAATGCTGACGAGATAGAGCGGTTTCGCGCCGGGCGCGTTGAGCGCCTTCCCCTCACTCGTCAGCAAGTTTTGCGCCAGCGCACTGTTCCATGATCATCCCGCCGCCTTGGCCGGTTGGCGGGTTCAGCGAGATGCTGACTACGGGGTAACTGTTTATAATGTGCCCCCCCCTTTTTTTCCTCTGCTCGACGCCATGCTTCGTCCTGCCGCCTTTCCGCTGATTCTCTTGGCCGCGCTGTCTTTCACCGCCTGCAATCCGGAAATGGAGGATGACCGTCCCGGCCAGCCCGTCAAACATCGCCGGGAAGCTTTCAAGGCGCTGTTGCGGGCGACGGAGCCTTTCGGGAGGATGCTGGACGAAGGCCAATACAGCGCCGAACGCCTTGCCGCGCTGAAAGGGGCGTTGGTACAGGTGCGCGAAGAACCGTGGAATTACTACGGCCCCGATACCAATTACCCGCCAAGCAAATCGCGGCCCGAAGTGTGGAGCCAGCCGGAGGAATTCGAGGCCGAACGTCAACGTTTTTTCACCGCCACCGATGCGCTCCTGGCCGCCGGCAGCGAGGCGGCGGCGCGAGCGGCCTATGACGAAACGCGCGCCAGTTGCAAATCCTGCCACGGCGCTTTTCGCCGTTGAAACCGCTGTCTTGTCCGCGCGCTTTCATTTAACCGGGGTTTCCACAAGCAATACCTCTTGGCGCATGGGGCGGGCGTCTTATACAATCACGCGTTTTCGTGACGGTCTTTCCCTTTAGGCATGACGCAAAAACTGGTCGTCGGTAACTGGAAGCTCAACGGCGGCCTGGCCGCGAACGAGGCGTTTTTTGGGGCGGCCGGGGCGCTTGCCGGGGTGGATGCCGCCGTGTGCGTGCCGTTTCCGTATCTCGCGCAGGCGGCGGCTCGCTTGCGGGGGCTGGCGCTTGGGGCGCAGACGGTGAGTGAGTTCCAGTCCGGCGCGTATACGGGCGAGGTGAGCGCGGAAATGCTCGCCGATCTAGGTTGCCGTTATGTGATCGTCGGTCACTCCGAGCGCCGCGCGCTGTTCGGCGAGGACGACGCCGTGGTGGGACGCAAGGCGGCGGCGGCGTTGCGGGTGGGGCTGACTCCTATTGTCTGCGTCGGCGAATCATTGGCCGAACGCGAGGCGGGGAGGGCGCTGGAGGTGGCCGGGCGGCAGCTCGATGCGGTGCTGGCGGTTATCGGTGCACAGGCGCTGGCGCGGGTGGTGATCGCTTACGAGCCGGTATGGGCAATCGGTACCGGGCGCGCAGCGGGCGTGGACGAGGCCCAGGCGGTGCATGCCGATATCCGCGGCTGGCTCGTGGGGCAGGGCGCGGCGGCGGTGCGCGTGCTTTATGGTGGCAGCGTCAAGGCGGACAATGCGGCGACGCTTTTTGCGGCGCCCGATATTGACGGCGGGCTGATCGGCGGGGCATCGCTGGCGGCGCGGGATTTCATGGCGATTTGTCAGGCGGCGGCGAGCGTGGCCTGAGAGGGCGCGGACGGTTTTTTCGAGGGCGTGATGAGTAGTACGATTTTCAATCTGGTGTTGCTGGTTCATGTGCTGGCGGGCCTGAGCGTGATTGGCCTGGTGCTGGTGCAGCATGGCAAGGGTGCGGACATGGGTGCGGCTTTCGGCAGCGGGGCTTCGGGCAGCCTGTTCGGGGCATCCGGCTCGGCGAATTTTCTGAGCCGGACGACGGCGGTACTGGCGACGGTGTTTTTCATCACCAGCCTGAGCCTGTCGTACCTGGCAGGGAAAAGACCGGCGGAACCGGCAAGTATCATGAACCGGGAGCTTCCCGCCGCGGTCGTGCCCGCCGGGGAGGCTTCGCCCGCGCCGGAAGCGCCTTCTTCCGAAACGGCTCCGCAAGAGGCTCCGCCTGCCGGAACACCGCCGGAACAGCAGGGTACCGGCGCCGCTGCAATCCCCGAGTAGGGCGTGCGGCGGGCAGCGCGAACAGGGGTTGGCAGGGTTTGTTTACGCGGCCCGCGGAAAAACGTAGAATGCCGACCTTTCGTGCCGACGTGGTGAAATTGGTAGACACGCTATCTTGAGGGGGTAGTGGCGAAAGCCGTATGAGTTCGAGTCTCATCGTCGGCACCAGGATGTACAAAATGCATGAAGACGCCCGCATCAGCGGGCGTTTCTGCGAAAGCGGCAAAAATACCATGCCGGTGGCGCGGGCATTCCTCGCGCGCGATACCGGGTTGCGGATGAGTCGAAGCGCGCCGGGCGGCGCGAGGGAGAGGGCGCCAGATCATGTTGGAAAACTATCTTCCGGTCTTGCTGTTCGTTCTCGTCGGGCTGGCGTTCGGGGTTGTTCCGTTCGCCCTCGGGCGGGTGCTTGGGCCGCATCGCCCTGACGGGGAAAAGCTCTCCGCCTACGAGTGCGGCTTCGAGGCGTTCGAGGATGCCCGGATGAAGTTCGATGTCCGCTATTACCTCATTGCAATCCTGTTCATATTATTCGATCTCGAAATTGCTTTTCTTTTCCCCTGGGCAACGGTATTCCAGGAATTCATCGCCGCCGGGGCGGCGGCGTGGTTCGTTTTCGGCTCCGTGATGACGTTCCTGGCCATTCTGATCATTGGCTATATCGCCGAGTGGAAGAACGGCGCGCTCGACTGGGAGTAGGGCATGGGCATTGAGGGCGTTTTCCGTGAAGGGTTCGTGACCACCTCGCTCGATACGGTCATCAACTGGACGCGCACAGGGTCGCTGTGGCCGGTGACGTTCGGGCTGGCCTGTTGCGCGGTGGAGATGATGCACGCCGGGATGGCGCGCTACGATCTCGACCGCTTCGGCATCATTTTCCGCGCTAGTCCGCGCCATTCCGATCTGATGATCGTCGCGGGCACGCTCACCAACAAGATGGCGCCCGCGCTGCGCCGGGTCTACGATCAGCTCGCCGAGCCGCGGTGGGTGGTTTCGATGGGTTCCTGTGCCAATGGCGGCGGTTATTACCATTATTCCTATTCGGTGGTGCGCGGCTGCGATCGCATCGTGCCGGTGGATATTTACGTGCCAGGCTGTCCGCCGACGGCGGAGGCGCTGCTTTACGGGCTGCTGCAACTCCAGAACAAGGTCAGGCGCACCAGCACCATCGCGCGCGTCCGGGAGTCGGAGCCAGCATGAGCGCAAAAACCGATCTGCTGGCAAAGGTCTTGCAGGGGGCTTTCGGCAAACGGCTGAAGTCTCTGAGCGTGGACCGTGGCGAACTGACCATCGAGACGGCCGCCATTGATTATTTCGGGACGGCCCGTGTCCTGCGCAATCACACCGGGCTGCGTTTCGAGCAGTTGATCGACATCTCCGGCGTTGATTATTCAACTTACGGCGACAGGCCGTGGCCGGGCAGGCGCTTTGCCTCAGTGGCGCATCTGCTCTCCGTTACCCACAACTGGCGGCTGCGTCTGCGCACTTTTGCCGAGGACGACAGCTTTCCGGTAATCGACTCGGTATGTGATCTGTGGCCCGCCGCCAACTGGTATGAGCGGGAGGCGTTCGACCTCTACGGTATTCTTTACAACGGCCACACCGATTTGCGCCGCATCCTGACCGATTACGGTTTTACCGGTCATCCGCTGCGCAAGGATTTTCCGGTTTCCGGCCATGTGGAGATGTGTTACGACCCCGAGGCCAAGCGGGTGGTCTATCAGCCGGTGACGGTCGAGCCGCGCGAGAATACGCCGCGCATCGTGCGCGAGGCGAGCTATGGGGATGCCGCCCATGGCTGAGATTCGCAATTACACGCTCAATTTCGGCCCGCAGCATCCGGCGGCGCATGGGGTGTTGCGGCTGGTGCTGGAACTCGACGGCGAGGTGGTCGAACGCGCCGACCCGCACATCGGCCTCTTGCATCGCGGCACCGAAAAACTCGCCGAGACGCGCACCTGGGCGCAGTCGGCGCCGTACATGGATCGGCTCGATTACTG
>JAIRMC010000040.1 GCA_031258965.1 Azoarcus sp.
GAGAAGGACATTTCCAGCGCTTCAGAGGCCGCCTTGGCGGTCTCGAAACGCTCCCGCGGGTCGCTCAAGGGCCTGTCCGGCGGGGCGGTCAGCAACAGGGCAGGAATGCGCTCATGTTCGCCGGGGGGTATTTGTTCCAGACACTCCCCGGCGGCATAGCGCCCCCATAAGGCCAGCCGCCGTGCACCCCAGATGTTTTCGTTCATCAACCGTGCCACACGGATGGAGGAGCCATCATCGGTCAGGAACAAGCTTTCGGCAAAGTTATCCATACCCGCGCGTAGCGCGCAACTGGCCGCTGGGGCGTTGTAACCCACCGCGCAGCAAATGCCGCAGGCCGTCACGCGCAAGGGCGGCCATTTTACGGGGACTTCGTTCATGCCGCCTCCCGTTTCAGACGGGAAATGGCAGTGTTGGACCATCGGGTTGGCCATTGCGAATACCGTATTTTCACGTCATTCATGGCTTATTCCCCAAGTCTTCCCGCATCGCTTGTGCCATTTCGTGATAAAGAAAAATCGAATGCCAGCGATCTCCGTCGTGGTACGCCGCGCCATTGGCGCCCGCCATCAGCATGACGCCGTCCGCAGCGGAAAGATGCCCCGCGCAAACACTGATTTCCGAAGGCACGTCTGCCCGGACGATGCGATTCTTTTCCAGTGTCCACAAACCATAGTCGCTGGTGCACCACAACCGCCCGGCATGCCAGACGATGTCCTGGAACGGTAAAGACATCTGACCGCGTTCAACTATATCCCAACGGTCGCCCCGCCCGCGAAACAGTGATCCCGACTGCGCGCCGATGTAGACCTGGCCGTCTCCCGCGCAGCAGATGGATAGCATGAGCATGTTCGATGGAAATGGAAGTTGCCGCCATTCCTTGCCGTCGCAATGCCAGACGACACCTTTACCGGCAATGACATAGAGGTCGTCGCGGGCAAAGCCGTCGATGTCCTCCAAGCCCATGATCTCGGATTCCTCAATATCGAATTTGTTAGACTTCGGCACCGGCAGATTCAGGCACAAGGATTCCCAGTCATTGCGGCCCCGGCGACGGCACACGGTATTCCACCCGCCTGCGGCATACAGCATGCCGTCGATCATCCGGACACGCTGGATCGCCCCCCGGCACGGGCCGTCCGGGCCTTTGGGGATCGGGTCTTCTTTTTCCGCTTGTCCGCCGCCCGCGGCGTAGATGTTGGCGTATGCTTCAACACAAACGATTTTGTCCTCGTTGTGCTGTGAACCGCAAATTTGCATGGTCTCCCAGCCTGTTAAATGTATACGGCCCGCCCTTGCGCCATAAGGTCTTGTTGGCATAAAAACAATCGCTCTTTTGCCGACTGTCGTTTGGGAAAAAACATCCGCGTTTTCCGCCTCTTTCGTATTGACGGACATGAAATGAAGAAAGTCCTTATTTCTGACTGCACAATCGACAATGCTGAACCCGGAAATAATTTTCCTAAACTCTTCCTCGGAAATCATCGCTTCCATGCTTATGTACCTCATCGAAAGTTAAAAATAGCTCATGGTTTACTGAGCACCCTGAGTATCCACATCGGCTCCCCTCTCGCCATCAGGCATACCCGCAGAAGGTGTCATCTTGGTATTGCCGCACAAGTCCTTGTAGTAGGCATCCAATTGCGCCCGCAAGCACTTTTCGTCGCACCCCGACTCCGGAAACGTTTTTTTAACACTCTTTATCCCTAAGTCGCGTATGTCCTCATAACCGATTGTATCCCGCACGCCAAACCAACCTTCTTCTTTATATTTTCTGACCTCTTTATCCAGGACGGCATGAATTTTCCCGTGCGTACCGTTGGTGTTGTTTACCCCCTCGACACAGATGGTCGGCGCCTTGTCGTGGTTGTAGCCCGGACAAGAATCAGCCGCCGCACGGGGAATGACGTGATGCCCGGTCTGGCCCGGGCAACAGCCTTTGCCACTCAGGCTGGATGTTGTGTCGGTTCGCCCAAAAGGGACAAGCTGGCAGCGTCGCGCGCGCGTGCAGGGGTTGAGCCGGGAAAGAATGCCCATGCCGCTGGCCATGATGTCGGTGGGACTCTTGTTTTGCAGCACGTTCGCCAGCTCGGCAAGTTCTTTCTGCGCGCGCTGGGCAATATCGAGCGCCGAGCTTATTTCATTGACTGCGGCATAAATATCGAAGCCCGATGCGACGACTTCATACCCCGTATAAAGGAAATCGCCAATCGTCCAGACCAACGCCGCCGCTTCGGTAACGAGCGCCCCAACGCCGCCCACCGCCGCGCCAGCGAGCGCGGCGGTATGGCGTATGCCGGTCTTGGCGGCAAAAACAGCGGCTTTTTTCCCCGCCATATCGAGCGCCTTATCGGTCATCGCATGCTTGATCTGCTCGACGAGCGGCTCAAGCATGGTTTTGATCGCACTGTCCAAATCCCTGGAAGCTTCGCCGATCAGTTCCCTGAACTCGGCCAGTGCCTCCTCGCCACCGACGGGTTTGATCCACAAACCGTCGCAATGCGACATCCAGGCGTTATTCGCGTTACTTTCGTGCCTGCCTTTGACTTTTTTCGAGAGTGCCTCCAGGCGCTCCATAGTCTTTTTCCCAAGCAGTTTGTTGAGCGCGAGGTGTTTGTTTTTCCCCGGGTCGTTGTCGGGTTTGCATTCCTTGTTGATTTTGTCGAAATCTTCCCTGCACGCTTTTTTGACAACCGGCGTGTCAAGGTAATACTGGGTCGGTGTATTGGCTGTCGTTTTTGCCATGGCGAAACCTGTCAGGCCGTCTCCTCCGCGGCATCGAAAAGCGCGTCGACAAATTCGCGCGCCCGGAAGGGTTGGAGGTCGTCGATGCCTTCGCCCACGCCGATGAAGCGCAAGGGTTTCGGGCACTGGCGCGCGATCGCCGCCACCACGCCGCCCTTGGCGGTGCCGTCGAGCTTGGTGAGCACGAGACCGGTCACGCCGACGGCGGCGTCGAACGCCTTGACCTGGGCGAGCGCGTTCTGGCCGATGTTGGCGTCGAGCACGAGCAGGACTTCGTGCGGGCCGCCGGGTTCGGCCTTGGCGATGACTCGGCGCACTTTGGCGATTTCTTCCATCAGGTGGAGTTGGGTGGGCAGCCGTCCCGCCGTGTCGGCGAGCACGATGTCGATGCCGCGCGCGCGCGCGGCGTTGATGGCGTCGAAAATGACCGCGGCGGCATCCCCGCCTTCCTGCGCGATGACGGTGACGCCGTTGCGCTCGCCCCAGGTCATCAGTTGTTCGCGCGCGGCGGCGCGGAATGTGTCGCCCGCCGCTAGCAGGACGCTCTTGCCCTGGAGCTGGTAGTACCTGGCGAGTTTGCCAATGGATGTCGTCTTGCCGGAGCCGTTGACCCCGGCCAGCATGATGATGTACGGCTTGTGGCCGGAAACGTCCAACGCCGCTTCGAGCGGGGCGGCGATGCCGAACAGGCTGTCGGCGAGGGTCTGTTGCAGTTGGCTGGCGGTCTCCAGCCGGTCTTTCTTCCAGCGCGTGCGCAGTTCGTCGATCAAATGCTGTGTCACCTCGACGCCACAGTCGGCCATCAGCAGCGTGGCTTCGAGTTCTTCGAGCAAATCTTCGTCGATCTTGCGCCGCCCGAACAGGTTGGCCAGGCCTCCGCCCAATTGCCGCCGGGTGCGCGCCAGCCCCGCTTTCAGCCGGTCGGCCCACGAAGGCCGGTGCGGCGGCGTACCGCCGGGTGTTTTTTCCGGTGAAACGCTCGCGGAGGCGGTCGCATCGCGAGGAACGGATTTCCTGAAGAAACTTGGCATGGCACGGAAACGTCCAAACAGCCCTAAAACGCGCCACAAGCTTCCCAGATACGGCTAAGATGCTGGCCTCATCTCGGGCGCACGGCGCAACGGCGCGGATTCTAACAGATGCAGGACAATTCCATGTCTCACTCCTTTTCCCTATTTTTCCGTACTTTTCCCCGTCTGATCTTGATCGGCGCGGCGGTTCTGGGCGCGATGCCCGTACAGGCCAATCCGTTCGAGACGACCCTGCCCAACGGCCTGAAGGTAGTGGTGCGCGAAGACCGCCGCGCGCCTTCTGTTGTGCACATGGTCTGGTACCGCAGCGGTTCGATTGATGAACCGGAAGGTGTCACCGGCGTCGCGCATGTGCTCGAACACATGATGTTCAAGGGCACGCGCAAGGTCGGCCCCGGCGAATTCAACGCCCGCGTCGCCGCCCTCGGCGGGCGGGACAACGCCTTTACCAGCCGCGATTACACTGCCTACTTTCAACAGATTCCGCCCGCGCATCTCGGCACGGTGATGGCGCTCGAAGCCGACCGCATGAAAAACCTCGTTCTCGGCGACGAGGATTTCGCGCGCGAAATCGAAGTCATCAAGGAAGAACGGCGGCTGCGCACCGACGACCGTCCGCGCGCGCTCGTCTCCGAGCAACTAATGGCGACGGTATTCGTAGCCCACCCTTACCGCCATCCCGTCATCGGCTGGATGACCGATCTCGAAACCATGCGCGCGGAGGATGCCCGCACTTGGTACAAACGCTGGTACGCGCCCAACAACGCCTGCGTGGTGGTGGTGGGCGACGTGAGCCACGATGCCGTGTTCAAGCTCGCCCACAAGCATTACGGCGCGCTGAAACCCGCCCGGCTGCCCGACCGCCGCATCAGCGCGGAACCCGCGCAGCGTGGCGCGCGAAGCGCCACCGTGCGCGCCCCGGCGGAATTGCCCTATCTTGCCATGGCTTGGCGGGCGCCGTCCCTGCGCGATCCCGGCGCGGACAGGGAAGCTTACGCGCTGCAAATGCTGGCGGAAATCCTGGACGGTTACGAGGGCGCGCGGCTCGACCGCCGTCTGGTGCGTGAAAGGCGCATCGCGGTATCGGCCAGCGCCAGCTACGACGGCGTCAATCGCGGCCCGGCGCTGTTTTACCTGAGCGGCGTACCCTCGCCCGGGCAGGGCATCGAGGCGCTGGAAGCCGCGTTGCGGGCCGAATTGCAGCACATCCGCGACGAAGGCGTGAGCGAGGCCGAACTAAACCGAGTCAAGACCCAGGCATTGGCCTCGCGCATTTACTCACGGGACTCCCTGATGGGCCAGGCGATGGAAATCGGTCAGCTCGAAAGCACGGGCTTGTCCTGGCGCGATGATGTGCGCCTGCTCGCCGGGCTACGCGCGGTAACCGCCGAGGAAGTGCGAGAAGTCGCCCGCCGCTATTTCGACGACGCCACCCTGACCACCACCCGCCTCGACCCGCTGCCTCCCGCCGCGCGCCCCGCCCCGCAACCCTGAATCCAACGTTCCCCGATCCCGCCCATGAACTTCTCCACGCCATTTCCCCGCCGCCTGCGCGTCCCGGCGCTGGCCGCGCTCGCCTTTGTTTGCGGCCTTGCCCGCGCCGTGCCCGCCATCGAACAATGGACGGCCCCCACCGGCGCGAAAGTCCAGCTCGTCGCCAGTCACGAACTGCCGATGATCGACATCCAGATCGACTTCGCCGCAGGCAGCGCCGTCGATCCGGCGGACAAGAGCGGCCTCGCCGGCCTCACCCGCGCCTTGCTCGACGCGGGCGCGGGCGATCTCGATGAACAAGCGATCTCCGAGCGGCGCGCCGACCTGGGCATGATCCTCGGCGGCGGCGTGGACGAGGATCGCGCCAGCCTCACGCTGCGCACGCTCTCTTCAGCTTCGGAGCGCGATGCCGCCGTGGCGCTGACGGCCACCCTCCTCACCCGCCCCGTCTTCCCCGAAGCCGTGCTCGAACGCGAGCGCGAGCGCGCCCTCGCGGGCCTGCGCGAATCGCTTACCCGGCCCGCCGTGCTGGCCGAACGGGCTTTCACCGCCGCGATCTACGCCAATCACCCTTATGGCCGCAACATCAGCATCGAATCTCTGGGCGCGATCCGCCGCGACGATCTTGTCGCTTTCCATGCGCGCCATTACAGTGCGCGCAACGCCTCTGTCACCATCGTCGGCGACCTCGACCGCGCCACGGCGGAGAAGATCGCCGTCGCCCTCACTCAGGACTTGCCGGTTGGCGACAGCGCTGGAATCCTGCCGCCGCCCGTCCCGTCCAAGGGCGGCCTGACGCGCATCGCCAACCCTTCCGCACAGGCGCATATCCTCATCGGCCAGCCAGGCATGAGTCGAGACGATCCCGATTACTTCCCGCTCCTGGTCGGCAACTACATCCTTGGCGGCGGCGGCTTTACATCGCGGCTCATGAGCGAAGTGCGCGAAAAGCGGGGACTGGTCTACGACATCCACAGCTATTTCGAGCCTCGCCGCATCGCGGGGCCGTTCCAGATCGGCCTGCAAACCAAGGGTAGCCAGAGCGAACTTGCCCTCCAAGTCGTGCGCGATACGCTCGCCGCCTTCATCCAGGAAGGCCCTGCCGAAAAAGAACTGCGGATGGCGCGCGACAACCTCGCGGGCGGTTTCGGCCTGCGGCTCGACGCCAACGCCAAGATCCTCGGCTACGTCTCGCTCATCGGTTTCTATGGCCTGCCCCTGGACTGGCTGGAACGTTATCCGCGTGAAGTCGTCGCGGTCAGCCGCGAGGCGGTGCGCGACGCTTTTGCCCGGCGCATTCATCCCGACAGCCTCGTCACCGTCATCGCGGGCGGAGACGGTGACAAAGGCGAAGGAGGGAGCGCGGCGGCAAGGCCGTGAGCCGGATTCGCATCGTCGGCGGCGTATGGCGCTCGCGCCGGATCGACGTTGCCGGACTGCCTGGCCTGCGACCGACGCCGGATCGCGTGCGCGAAACCCTGTTCAACTGGCTCGGGCAAGACCTCGACGGGCTGGTTTGCCTCGATCTGTTCGCCGGTTCCGGCATTCTCGGGTTCGAGGCCGCTTCGCGCGGCGCGGCGGCGGTTACGCTGCTCGACATCGATCCGCGCGCGCATGCCGCCCTGCGCCGCAATGCCGAAGCCTTGGCGGCGCAGGTGGAGATCGTCCGCGGCGATGCGCTAGAATTCCTCGCCGCCACGCCGAAACGGTTCGACGTGGTTTTTGTCGACCCGCCTTACCGGCAAAGCTGGATCGGTCGCGTAGCGCCCTTGCTTGATCGGGTAATACAGCCAGGCGGCTGTATTTACGCGGAAGCCGAAGCGCCGCTCGCGCCCTTTTCCGGATGGCGCATGAGCAGGCAGGGCCGAGCCGGGCGGGTTTACTTCCATCTCATGAGGCGCGCCGAACAATCATGACAAACACCATCGCGGTCTACCCCGGCACCTTCGACCCTTTCACCTGTGGGCACGAGAACATCGTGCAGCGGGCGGCGCGGCTTTTCGAGCGGGTCATCGTCGCGGTGGCGGCCAGCCGCAAGGAAGCCTTGTTTACGTCCGAAGAACGGATCGCCATTGCCACGGAAACCTTGCGGCCGCTCGCCAATGTGGAAGTGCTCGGTTTCGATTGCCTGCTGGTGGACTTCGTGCGCAATCACGGCGCGCGCATCCTCGTGCGCGGCGCGCGCACGGTGGCGGATTTCGAGTACGAAACCCAGTTGGCGGTAATGAACCGCAAGTTATACTCCGGGCTGGAAACGGTGTTCCTCCCGCCTGCCGAGGAACACCGTTTTCTTTCGGCTACTGTCGTCCGGGAAATTGCCCGGCACGGTGGCGACGTGAGCGACCTCGTGCCCCCGGCGGCGCTGTCCCGCCTGCGTCAAAAATTCTGACTCAATACAAGAAAGCAAGGAACCAAGATATGTCCCTGATGATTACCGACGAATGCATCAACTGCGACGTCTGTGAACCCGAATGCCCCAATAGCGCGATCTCCCAGGGCGATGAAGTCTATGTCATCGACCCCGGCAAATGCACAGAATGCGTCGGTCATTTCGACGAACCGCAATGTACCCAGGTCTGTCCGGTCGATTGCATCCTCAAAGACCCGGCGCGCGAAGAATCGCAGGACGAGCTGCTCGCCAAATTCAACAGGCTCAACCCCGCCTGACAGCGCCGCGCCGCGCTCACAGCACGTACCGGGCGAGGTCTTCGCGCCCGGCGATGTCCTGAAGGCTGGCATCGACATAGGCGGCATCCACGGTCAGGGCCTTGGCCTGCCCGTTGCCCGCCTCGAACGAGATGTTTTCGAGAAGCTTTTCCATCACCGTGTAAAGCCGCCGCGCGCCGATATTCTCGGTTTTTTCGTTGACCTGGAAGGCGATTTCCGCCAGCCGCCGGATGCCGTCCCCGGTAAAGTCCAGGGCCACGCCGTCGGTGGCGAGCAGCGCCTCGTATTGCCGGGTGAGGCAGGCGTCGGTGCTGGTCAGGATGCGCTCGAAGTCGCTCACCGAGAGCGAATCGAGTTCGACGCGGATCGGGAAGCGCCCCTGCAATTCGGGAATCAGGTCGCTCGGGCGCGAAAGGTGGAACGCGCCGCTGGCGATGATCAGGATGTGATCCGTCTTGACCATGCCATATTTGGTGGAGACGGTCGCCCCTTCGACCAGGGGCAGGAGATCGCGCTGCACGCCCTGGCGCGACACGTCGGCCCCATGGCCCTCGCCGCGCGTGGCGATCTTGTCGATTTCATCGAGAAACACGATGCCGTCCTGCTCGACCGCGCGCAGGGCCTCGGTCTTGATTTCGTCGTCGTTGATGAGCCGCAGGGCTTCTTCGTCGGCCAGCAGCCGCATGGCTTCGCCAATCCGCAAGCGCCGCATTTTCTTTTTGCCGCCGCCAAGGTTTTGGAACATCCCCTGGATTTGTTGGGTCAGCTCTTCCATGCCCGGCGGCGCGAAAATCTCGGCGTACATGCCGGGCGAGGCAAGTTCGAGTTCTATTTCCTTGGCGTCCAGCGCGCCTTCGCGCAGTTTCTTGCGGAACTTCTGTCGCGTGCCGCCATCCGGCGCTTCGCCGCCATCATCGGCAATTCCCGTTCGCGCTGTAGGCAGCAGGGCATCGAGCACGCGATCCTCGGCGGCATCGATGGCGCGATCCCGCACGAGCCGCATGGCGCGCTCGCGTCCGTCCTTGACCGCGATTTCCACCAAGTCGCGGATGATCGTGTCGACATCGCGCCCGACATAGCCGACTTCGGTGAATTTGGTCGCCTCGACCTTGATGAACGGCGATTGCGTCAGGCGCGCAAGCCTGCGCGCGATTTCGGTCTTGCCGACCCCGGTAGGGCCGATCATCAGGATGTTCTTGGGGGTGATCTCGCTGCGCAGGGGTTCAGCGACCTGCATGCGACGCCAGCGGCTGCGCAGGGCCACCGCCACGACCCGTTTGGCCTTGTGCTGGCCGACGATATGTTTGTCGAGTTCGGAAACAATTTCCGCCGGGGTCATTGCCTCACTCATTCGCCCAACTCCTCGATGACATGACACTGATTGGTATAGATACACAGATCGCCGGCAATCGCCAGCGATTTCGCAACGATTTCCCTGGGCGCGAGCGCGGTATTTTCGAGCAGCGCCCGCGCCGCCGCCTGGGCATAAGCGCCGCCGCTGCCGATGGCGACGATGCCATGCTCGGGTTCGAGCACATCGCCATTGCCGGTGATGATCAGGGAGTGCTCGCGGTCGGCGACCGCCAGCATGGCCTCCAGCCGGCGCAGCATACGGTCGGTGCGCCAGTCCTTGGCAAGCTCCACCGCGCTGCGCAACAGATTGCCTTGATGTTTTTCAAGCTTGGCCTCGAAACGCTCGAACAGGGTAAACGCATCGGCGGTACCGCCCGCGAAACCGGCGAGGATGCGCCCTTCGTAGAGCGTGCGCACCTTGCGCGCCGAAGCCTTGATGACGATGTTGCCCAGCGTGACCTGGCCGTCGCCGCCCAACGCAACTTGGCTGCCACGACGAGCCGAAAGGATGGTCGTGCCGCGATACTGTTCCATGAATGTTTCCGATAAGGGATTGCCACGGGCCTTCGGCCCCCGCAATGGCGGTTGATCAGGGGGTTTGTTGAATCTGCAAAACTGCCGGAGCCGCGCGCTGTTCAATCGCGCAGCATCACCACCGCAACCTGGTCGATGCTCATGACCCGCATCAGCGCACCGACCATGGCATTGACTTTATGTAATTGCACACTCTTGCCGCAGGCCTGGAACGATGCCAGGGAGTTGAACAGGGTGCCCGCCGCCACGAAGTCGATCCGCCGCAAATGGCCGCAATCGATCACCACCGATTGCCGGACGGCGGCGAACTCTTCCAGTTTGCGGATCGCCTCGCCGCTCGAACCGGAGAGATCGCCATCGAAGCTGAATTCTTCCTCTCCGCGCTCGTGCGACTCCTCGACCGCGACCTGCTGTTCGCCCGGCGCGGCGACCCTGGACTCCCACGACGGCGGGGATTCCTCGAAGGTCACGGCATAATCGACGGCCAGATCCTCGAAGCGCGCACTCTCGCCGGTATATTTCAGCATTTCCAGCATCAGCATCCAGTTGTCGCGGTTGTCGGCTTGTCCGGGCTTGACCTTGGGAGCCAGTAAATCGACAAGCCTGGAAGCGTTGAAAATGTTCAGCTTCACCCGGTCGGCGCCCAGTTGCGCCAAAGCCTGCCTCAGCACGGCACAGCCTTCGTCGTCGATGGATCGCACCCGCCCGAGGTCGATGCGAAGCGAGCCGCCCTTGCGCCCGATCGCGCAAATCTGTTGAAGCTGCTGCTGCGCCTGCGCCGACAGCGCGGCGGGAAAGTTGACCAGCGCCGCCGCCGCTTCCGGACGCCGCTTCGCGGGCTGGAGCGACAAATCTTCCCAGGCCGGGGGCGAGCGCTCGAACCGGCGGGCGTAGTCGATCACCCGCGCCTCGAAGCGTTCCCGTTGCCCGGTGAGCCGGTAGAGATCGAGCAGCATCATCCACAGCCCTTCGCCTACCGTCGCGGTGGGATCGTCGAACACGGCGGTAAGCAGATGCTCGGCGTCGCGCTCGTTACCGTTGGCGTAGAGCACGGCGGCTTCCTCGTAGACCACGCCGACGCCCGTGGCGACCTCCGTGACCTCGATCTCGTCCTGCCGGATGTTGTTGGAAAAATCGAGTGCGGAAAGCTCGGCCTCCTGGAAGGAACCGTCCTCTCCCGAACTTGGCGAAGAGCGGGCCGCCCCCGATGGCGTCGAGGAGATGTTGTTTTTCTTGAAAGGATTGAAACCGAAAGTCACGCTGGAACCAGTCTATAAATATGCCATGGAACATCAAGCGTCCCGGAGGTGCGAAGAATAGCATCCGCCCAAGGTTTTTGCAGCGTGGCAGTCCTCGGTTATCAAGAGCTTTTGATCTGTCCGGTTTGGCGTCCAGCCCCGGCGGCCGCGGGATCCGCGGCAGGTTATTGGAAAGCGCTGGCCAGTCCGGCGCTTTCCAATCCTGGCGGACTGGCCGCTCAAACCGCCCCCGCCCCGCGCGCTTGCCGGTCCGCCCAATAACTCGACCGCACCATCGGCCCGCAGGCGGCGTTCCTGAAACCCATTTCCAGCGCCTCGCGCTCGAACATCCTGAACGTATCGGGGTGAACATAGCGTAATACCGGCAGATGGCCGGCGGAGGGTTGCAGGTATTGGCCGATGGTGAGCATGTCGACGCCCTTGGCGCGCAAATCGCGCATGACCGACAGAATCTCTTCGTCATCCTCGCCCAGGCCGACCATCAGGCCGGATTTGGTGGGTATATCGGGGTAGCGCCCCTTGAAGGCTTCGAGCAGCGCGAGCGAACCGGCGTAATCCGCGCCGGGGCGGGCTTGGCGGTAGAGGCGCGGCACGGTTTCAAGGTTGTGGTTCAGGACATCGGGCAGCGCGTCGACAAAGGCGCTGAGCGCGGCGAGTTCACGACCGCGGAAGTCCGGTACCAGCACTTCGACGGCAGTGGCGGGCGAGGCGGCGCGGATGGCGCGGATGCAGGCGGCGAAGTGGGCCGCGCCGCCGTCGCGCAGGTCGTCGCGGTCGACCGAGGTCACCACGACATAAGCGAGCCGCATCGCCGCCGCCGTCGTCGCCAGCGAGGCGGGTTCTTCGGGGTCGAGGGGAGCGGGGCGACCATGGCCCACATCGCAGAACGGGCATCGGCGCGTGCAAATGTCGCCCATGATCATGAAGGTAGCGGCGCCCTTGCCGAAGCATTCGTGGATGTTGGGGCACGATGCTTCCTCGCATACTGTGTGGAGCTGGCGCGCGCGCAGGGTGGATTTGATCTCGTTGAAGCGCCCCGCCTCGACGCCGGAACGGATCTTGACCCGGATCCAGTCCGGCTTCTTCAGGCGAGGGGCGGGCACGATCTTGATGGGAATACGGGCCGTTTTGTCTGCGCCGCGTACTTTGCCAGGAGGAGGTGTCATGGCGTCTCCAGATTTTTGTCGTGTGGCGGCAAGAAGCGCAGCAGATGCCCGAGCAGGCGCTCCCCGACGGCTTCCACGTTGTCAATGATGCCGAAATCGGCCAGGCGCACGGTTTTCAGATTCGGATAGCCGCAAGGGTTGATCCACGAAAAAGGCGTGAGGTCGACGTCTACATTCAGGCTCAGGCCGTGGTAGCAACAGGCATTCCTTATCCTCAAACCGAGTGCGCCGATCTTGCCGCCGTCGACATAGACGCCCGGCGCGCCGTGTTTGCGCTCGCCTTCGATGTCGTAATCGGCCAGCGTGGCGATCATGGCGTCTTCCATCAGGCGGACGAATTCGCGCACCTTCAGCCGTCGCCGGGCCAGGTCGACGAGAAGATAGGCAACCAGTTGGCCGGGGCCATGGTAGGTAATCTGCCCTCCCCGGTCAGTGCGCGCGAGCGGGATCTCATCCGGATTTTCCAGCAAGTCCGTGGGGTTGCCCGCCTGCCCGAGCGTAAAGATGGGCGGGTGTTCGAGCAGCCAGATTTCGTCGGCGGTATTCGCGCCGCGCGCGGCGGTGAATGCCCGCATGGCTTCGAGGGCGATGCCGTGGGCGGTCAGGCCCAGGCGTTTGATGTGCAGATCGTTGATGTCGAACACCGCTTTGGTTCATGCCCTTTTCTGTGTTTTCCCGGCCTTTCCGGTCTGGCTCAGAGCACTACTCTTACCATGGGATGCGCGCTCAACTCGCGGTAGAGCGCATCGATTTGTTGTTGCGAGCGCGCGCGGAAAGTGCAGGTAAGAGACAGATAATTGCCTTTGCCCGATGCGCGGGTTTCCATGGTAGCGGGATCGAAGCCAGGGGCGTGGCGCAGCACGATTTCGAGAGTCGCCTGGACGAAATCGTCGGTGTGCGCCCCCATGATCTTGACCGGGAAATCGCAAGGGAATTCGAGCAGGCATGGGCGGGGCGCGGCGGGATCAGGCATGGCGCATCATCGTATTCTTGAATTTTGGGGCGGCGCGAGCAGCACGCCGCCACTAACCGCAAAAAGGCTGGATGCCGTGCTTTCGGTGGGAAAGCCATCGCGGAAAAGAAAGGTTTCGGCGCAACCGGCGGCGACGCCGAACAGAAAACCCCGGTCGAGCGGCGGCAGGCGTGCTTCAGCCAGCGGCGGGCAATCGCCGTCAAGATAATATAAAATCATATGTCCTCTGCGCCTTGCGGTTTTTTTTTTGAAGGTGGCGTGATCGTTCAGAGGCTCTTGAACCACATCACGATTGCATCCCACAGGCGGCCAAAAAAACCGGCGAGCGGCACGTCGGACAAGGCAAACACCGGGTATTCGCCGTAAGGCTCGCCGTCGATGCTGAGTTTGAGCGTGCCGATTTCCTGCCCCCTGGCGAGCGGCGCGAGCACCGGCTGGCGGCTTTCCAGGACGGCGCCGACCTTGTTGGCCTTTTCGCGCGGAAGGGAAATCAGGAAATCTTGTATGAAACCAACATTCACCTGGTTCGCGGCGCCTTTCCACACCCGGAATTGCGACAGTACCTGACCAGCTTCATAGACGCGCACCGTGTCGAAGAACTGGAAGCCGTAATTGAGCAGCTTGAGCGACTCCTGCGCGCGCACGTTCTCGGAAGTTGCCCCAAGCACGACCGAAACCAGCCGCCGCGACCCGCGCAAGGCGCTTGCCACCAGACAATAACCGGCGGCATCGGTGTGGCCGGTCTTCATACCGTCGACGGAAGGGTCGATGTACAGCAGGCGGTTGCGGTTGGGCTGGGTGATGCGGTTATACGTAAAGGATTTGAGCGAGTAGAGGCTGTAATACTCGGGGAAATCGCGGATGATCGCACTGGCGAGAATCGACAGATCGCGCGCGGTGGTATAGAGGTCGGGGTGAGGCAGGCCGTTGGCGTTGGCGAAGTGGGTGTTTTTCATGCCCAGGCGTTCGGCCTCGCGGTTCATCAGGACGGTGAAGGCTTCTTCGCTTCCGGCCAGGAGTTCGGCAAGCGCGACGCAGGCGTCGTTACCGGATTGCACGATGACGCCGCGAATCAGGTCGCCGACCGCGACGGTCGTATCCACCTGGATGAACATGCGCGAGCCTTCCTGCCGCCAGGCTTTCTTCGAGACCAGAACCATCTGATCCTCGGTGATCGTGCCCGCCTTCAGGGTCGAGAAGGTGAGGTAAGCCGTCATCAGCTTGGTGAGCGAAGCAGGTTCGATTCGTGCGTCCGGGTCCTTGCCAGCCAGGACTTGCCCGGTGGCATGGTCGACCAGTATCCAGGATTTCGCCGCCAGCACCGGGGCGGAGACCGTCTGCGCAAGCACGGCGCATGGGAAAACGACGGACAGTAATACGAAAAATAGATTCCTGGCGGGAAAACGCATTTTGAATGACCCCGAATATGGAAAGGACGAAAGCGAGGATTATAGGCTGTGATGTGGGTGGGATGCGTCGAACCGGGCGGATTCCATGCCGCACCCCGGATAGTTTACGCACGCTACACAAGGCTTGCTCTGTCCGAAAAAGTCGCTATAATGCACGCCTTCTTTCGTGTGCGCGTTACCGTTTGCACGAAGTTCCAGGCACGGGGCGGAACCAGACCTCGTGGTGACATGAGTTTTACCGGCGTTATCAGCGTCGGCGCGGAGTGGTAGTTCAGTTGGTTAGAATACCGGCCTGTCACGCCGGGGGTCGCGGGTTCGAGTCCCGTCCACTCCGCCATTGATGCAATAAAATAAATGAGTTACGAGAGGATTTTAACTTTGGCCCACATAAAAGCCCACAATAAGAAAATGGGTTGTTGACGCGGCAGTCACCCAAGGATGGTTTCATTGCTGCCTGCCGCGTCCAAACGTTCATCGTTTACCTTTCGACCAGAGGAAATAATCCTTGTCGAGCCGATAGGCGATCCGGGCCTCGTTCTTTCGGCGAATCGCATCGGGAAGCCAACTCGTCGCGAACCAGTACAATGCCATGGTGGCGGCGTATACCGGCAAACCCTGTCGGCCTGAAAGCAGCCAGATCGCGCAGAACACAACCGCCGAAATCGCAACGTCTTCACTATCGGGACGCCTGCGCCG
>JAIRMC010000045.1 GCA_031258965.1 Azoarcus sp.
GCCGGTGGATGCGGGCGGCCTGGCCTTGCCGGGCTGCCTCTGGATGGGCCGGCCTTATCTGAGCCTGGCCTCTCCGCTGCCCTGGGCGCGCCGTCCCGCCGCTTTGCTGGAGGCGGCCGACGCAGCGGAATGGATCGCGGAGACGCCGGAAGCTTACATCGAATGCGCGCGGCGAGCCGTGCCGGAGCCGAACCCCGCGTTCCGCGCCCGGATGAAGACCGCTGGGCTGAGCGACCCGGTGGCGTTTGCGCAGGGTTTCGCGACAAGCATAGCGAAAATATCGGCAGCGGACGGGCGATAGACCATCATCGCCCGGCGCGCTGGCGTTTCACCATTTCAGCGTGCTGGATTCCGGCGTCAATTCCGCGGCGCGTTGTCTGCCAGGGAGCGCTATTTGCACCGCTATTTCGCGCAGGGCGGGAAATGCTTTGAATAGACGGATTTCGATTTGCGTCACGGCTTCTGGTTTATCGCAGACAAAAATAAATTCGCCTTCGAGTTCGCCATGCCCCTCCGCATTTTCTTTTATATCATCCGTCTTTACGGATCGTTTTGGCGCTGACGCGGCAGCTGCGGCGAGAAGATCTTCGGGCAGGTTGTCGAATTCCAGTTCAACCGATTCCAGTCGGCACAAGGCGGCTTTGGGCGGAACGAAAAGGGTTTCTAGCTCGCGCAGTTTTTCGGCCATGGCACGGACTTCGTTTCGCTGTGTGTCGGTTCGCGGCGCATGCTCGAAGGAAAGGAAATTGGCGAGCGGGCTGTCCAGTTCGAGGGAAAGCCGCCGCCCTTCAAGCGCAACGTCCAGCCTGGCAACGCCATGCTCGTGCGGGTCGTGCCCGCGCGCCGGAAGCACCAAAAGACCGAGGACAGGAAAAAACAGAGCGAAGATGCACCTTTTCATTGTGAAACCCTCTTTTGAACAATCGTACGGCCAGCTATAGCCGGTAGGCCACGGTAGTCATCAGTTTCGCGGCGAGTTTCATCGCCAGCTTGACCGGCGCCGGCAATTCGCGCGCGCCCAGGTTGACGGCGATCTCGGCATGACGGGCCTCGTCGCGCGCCATCTGGCGGACGATGGCGCGCGATTTTTCGTCACCGGCTGGGAGGGCATGGAGATGTCCACACAGATGCGCTTCGACTTGGCGCTCGGTTTCGGCAAGGAAGCCCAGGTTCCAGCGGTCGCCAAACCCTCCGGCCAGCACGCCGACGGCGAAAGCGCCGCCATACCACAGCGGATTGAGAAGGCTCTTTCGCCCGCCCAGTTCGTCGACGCGCTGCGCCGTCCAGGCCAGATGATCGGTTTCTTCGTCCGAGGCCTGTCCCAGCGCGGCACGAATCGCGGCGTCGCGCGAAATCGCGGCCTGCCCCTGGTAGAGCGCCTGGGCGCAGACCTCGCCGCAGTGATTCACCCGCATCAGCGCGGCGGCGCGGCGTTTTTGCGCTTCGTCGAGTCCCACTTCGGGAAGTTCGCCGCCGGGCAAGGGCCGCGAGGCGTGGGCGGGCGCAAAAACCGTGCGCAAGGCGCGGTCGAATCCGAATATGACGTTGTCGATCATGGCGCTGTCCCGCGAATCGGGTCGGTAAAGTCGATGTGCTTGCCGCGCAGGCGGGCAAGGATTTCTTCGGGCGTGCGCGCTGGCGCCCCGCCGTCACATAGGTAGTCGTTGGCCAGCGTCGCGCGGGGGTCGTTGCCACTGTAGCCGAATATGTTGGAAGAACGCCCGCTGGCGAGCGCGCGCCAAACGCTGTTTCCGAGCGTGCGCCAGGAACCGTCCCGTTCAAGGCTGGCGTAAAGCCTACTTTCGCCCGTATCGCAACGGATGCCCTCGAAGGTCGTGACGCTTGTGCCAGCGCCGCCGCGTGTCACCAACACATAGCGCACCACGCCATCCTTGCCAATCGAAAGGCTTGCGCTGTCGAGCAGGAAGCGGCCAGCAGGATGTGTATCGACGTTGAATGCGCGCAGCTTGCGTTCGTCGGGCCGCGCGGGCAGCGTATATTCGGCTTCCCGCCACGTTTCCCCCGCCTCGCCCTCGCCGTCGTCCTGCGCCCATCCCGCAAGCGGCGCAAGAGCAAGCGCCAGACATACCGGGGCAATCTTCATTCCGTTCGTTCCTCAAGAGTTTCGGCAACGGCCAGCCGGTAATTCTCCGGCGGCTCGGCGAGTTGCGGATGAAACAGCATGCATGACAATTCGGTCAGGGCAAGCTGGTACACGCCGCGCTTGAATTCGATGACCGTATCGAGCGGCACCCAGTAGTCGCTCCAGCGCCAGGCGTCGAACTCCGGGCGCACACTGGAACGCAAACATACGTCCGAGTCGCGCCCCACCAGCCTCAGCAGGAACCAGATCTGCTTTTGCCCGCGATAGGTGTTGCGCCATTCCCGTTTGACCCAGTGCCTGGGAACGTCGTAGCGCAGCCAGTCACGAGTACGGCCAAGTACCTTGACGTGTTCGGGGCGCAAGCCGACTTCTTCGTATAACTCCCGGTACATCGCCTGCTCTGGCGTTTCGCCGTGCTTGATGCCGCCTTGCGGAAACTGCCACGAGTGCTCGCGGACGCGCTTCCCCCAAAAGACTTCATCGCGCGTATTGACCAGAACAATGCCGACGTTCGGGCGATAGCCTTCACGGTCGAGCATGATCGAACCTTTGATTTCATCAATGTTGGCTGCGATTCTTTCATACTTGGCAGCAGTTTAAAAGGCAAAGCCGTAATACCCTCGGTTCCGGCGCAACCGGCGCGCTGCTAGAATCGTGAATCCGGCAACAAGCGCCGTCTTGACAATAACCACTTTTTCCATGCGTGCCAGCCAGTTCCACCTCAACACCCTGAAAGAAGCTCCCGCCGACGCCGAAATCATCAGCCAGAAGCTCATGCTGCGCGCCGGCATGATCCGCAAGGTTGCCGCCGGTATTTACGATTACATGCCATTGGCGCTGCGCTCGATCCGCAGGATAGAAGCCATCGTCCGCGACGAACTCGACCGCGCCGGGGCGCTGGAAATTTCCATGCCGCTGGTGCAGCCCGCCGAGTTGTGGCGGGAGACCGGGCGCTGGGACAAGATGGGGCCGGAAATGCTGAGGCTGCGCGACCGCCACGAGCGCGATTTCGCTTTCCAGCCCACGTCGGAAGAAGTCGTCACCGACATCGCCCGCCAGGAACTCAAGAGTTACCGCCAGCTTCCACGCAATTTCTACCAGATACAGACCAAGTTCCGCGACGAGCGCCGCCCCCGCTTCGGCGTGATGCGCGGGCGCGAATTCATCATGAAAGACGGCTATTCCTTCGACCGCGACGTGGAAGCCGCTGGGAGAAGTTACGACGCGATGTTCGCCGCCTACTGCCGCATCTTCGAGCGTATCGGCCTCGAATACCGCGCTGTTGCTGCCGATACGGGCGCCATCGGCGGCGACCGTTCGCATGAATTCCAGGTTATCGCCGATACCGGCGAGGATGCCATCGTCTATTGCCCGGATTCGGACTACGCAGCCAACATCGAACTGGCCGGAGCGCCGCCCCTGCTCCAGGCGCGTGCCGAAGCCGCCGCCGCGCTCGCCAAAACAGCCACACCCGGCCACGAAACCTGCGAGGATGTCGCCCGCTTCCTTGGCGCGCCGCTCGAAACGACCGTCAAATCCCTGGCGCTCGCCAGCGACGGGGAGGACGCCCCCGAAATCTGGCTGCTGCTGGTGCGGGGCGATCACGCACTCAACGAAGTCAAGGCCAGCAAGATCGACGGCCTGAAGGCGGGTTTTCGCTTCGCCACTCATGCCGAAATCGTCGACCATTTCGGCTGCGAGCCTGGCTACCTCGGCCCCCTCGCGCCCAGGAAGCCCGTGCGGATCGTCGCCGACCGCACGGTGGCCCGCATGGCCGATTTCGTCTGCGGCGCGAACGTGGCGGGCTATCACTACACCGGCGCGAACTGGGGGCGCGACCTGCCCGAGCCGGACATCGTCGCCGACATCCGCAACGCCGTCGCGGGCGACCTCTCGCCGGACGGCAAGGGGCTGCTTGCCATCGACCGCGGCATCGAAGTCGGCCATGTGTTCTACCTCGGCGACAAATACTCGCGGGCGATGAACGCCAGCTTTCTCGACATCGACGGCAAGCCCCGCTTCTTCGAGATGGGCTGCTACGGCATCGGCATCACCCGCATCCTCGGCGCGGCAATCGAACAGAACAACGACGAACGCGGCATCATCTGGCCCGCGGCCATCGCGCCCTTCGAGGCCGTTGTCTGCGCCGTCGGATGGGGCAAGTCGGAAGCCGTGCGCACCGAGGCGGAGAGGCTCTACGAATCACTGCGGGCGGCGGGCGTCGATGTCATTATCGACGATCGCGACGAGCGTCCCGGCGTGATGTTCGCCGACTGGGAACTGATCGGCGTGCCGCACCGCCTCACCGTCGGCGAACGCGGGCTGAAAGAAGGCGTCGTCGAGTATCAATCCCGCCGGAACGGCGAACAGCTCCGGCTGCCGCCCGCCGCCGCCGCCGAGCACGTCACCGCCCGCCTGCGCGGATAATCCGGCCACTCGTGACCGCGTTCCCCGGCTTTCGCCTCCCGCGCCGCCTGCTTGCCGCCAGCGCCTTGTCCGCCGTTTGCGCGCTGGCGAGCCTGCCCGCGCAGGCCGGAAACCAAAAAGAAGAACAACTGGCCGCCAGCGTGCGCGCCGCCCTGCACCGCTCGGTAAGCGACGCGGCTCCGGCTGAAATCCCGATCAAGGATGCCGCCGAGCGCGCCCTCTGGCTGGCCGAGATGTCGCATCGCCTCGCAAAGCGCGTCCCCAACCTTGCCGCCCGGCGGGAACTCTTGACCGCGGTTCACTACGAAGCCACCCGCGCCGGACTGGACCCGCAACTCATCCTCGGGCTGATCCAGGTCGAAAGCGGCTTCAACAAATACGCGCTCTCCAAGGCCGGCGCACGCGGCTACATGCAGGTCATGCCGTTCTGGGTCGACGCCATCGGCGGCGAGGAAGACAATCTTTTCCATCTGCGCACCAACCTGCGCTACGGCTGCACCATCCTGCGCCACTATCTCGACATGGAAAAAGGCAATCTTTTCTTTGCGCTGGGCCGCTACAACGGCAGCCGGGGCCGCTCGGAATACCCCCAACGCATTCGCAGGGCCTGGCAGAACACTTGGGCATGGACGCCGCCGCCCGCCATCACGAAAACCGCCGTGGCGGCATCGGCGCCGCCCGCGCACCCGCCCGTTGCCCCAAAGGCCGCCACGGCGGGCAAACCGGCCTCGCCGCCGCCAGACGCGCCAGCCGCCGCGCGGCAGATTGCCGATGCAAAAAAACCGGACGATCCTCCCGCACCGGCCGTCACCGTGGCGGCCAGTGTGCCGGAAACACCCGCCGCCGCGCACGCCCCGCGCACGCCCGTGCGGCGAGACATCGTCATCGTGCGCTGATCCGGCGCGGCAATCGGGAACCCGCGTGGCGACGCTTGCCGCACCGCTGGCCGGATTTGCCTTTTCTTGCTTCTTTCAACGTTTCCTCAAAGCTGTTTCATCTCGATATTGAGCGTCCGGATACGGTAGGCGATCTGGCGGGGCGTCATGTTGAGGAGGCGGGCGGCCTTGGCCTGCACCCATCCGCTGCGCTCCAGCGCATCTATGACGTACTCGCGTTCGGAGCGTTCGTCTTCCGGGTCCGTGTCTGTTTCTTCCGGGAATTCCAGCGCGGCGGGGCGGATTGGCGGGTGCGCGCGGGGCGCGCTCCGTTCCCGCTGCGGAAAGCGGATCAGCCCGCTGTCGATGACGCCGTTCTCGGAGAGCACGGCGGCGCGTTCCAGGCAGTTTTCCAGTTCCCGCACATTGCCGGGCCATTCATAATGCGCGAGGCTGCGCAGCGCCGCATCGTTCAGGGTGAGTTTGCGTTTTTGTCCGTCGGCGATCCTGGCGAGCAGATGGCGGCTGATTTCGGGAATGTCTTCCGGGCGTTCGCGCAGGGGCGGCAGGTAGAGCGGCATGACGTTGAGGCGATAGAAGAGGTCTTCGCGGAAGTTGCCCGCTTCAACCGCCGCTTCCAGATCGCGGTGGGTGGCGGCGATGATGCGGACGTCAACCTTGATGCTGCGGCTGCCGCCGACCCGCTCGAATTCGCCTTCCTGCAACACGCGCAGGAGCTTGGCCTGAAAGGCCGGGGAGATTTCGCCGATTTCGTCCAGAAAGAGGGAGCCGCCGTCCGCCTGCTCGAAGCGCCCCTTGCGGCTGCCGACCGCGCCGGTGAAAGCGCCGCGTTCATGACCGAAGAGTTCGGATTCCAGCAGGCTTTCGGGCAGCGCCGCGCAGTTCAGCTTGACCAGCGGGCCGGAAGCGCGGGGCGAGTTGTAGTGGATGGCGTTGGCGATCAGTTCCTTGCCGGTGCCGGTTTCGCCGCGAATCAGCACCGTGGTGTTCCATTTGGAGACCAGCCGCACTTGCTCGAAGATACGGCGCATGGCGGCGGAACGTCCGGCGATGCTGTCCATGCCGTGTTGCTGACGCACGGTGCGGCGCAGGGAATCCCGCTCTTCCTGCATGGAGCGTTTTTCCTGCTCCACTTGCAGGGAAAGCCGGAGACTTTGCCCGACCAGGCTGGCGATCATTTCCAGAAAACGGGCGTGTTCTTCCAGCAGCGGGGCATCCTCCGTCGCGGGTTGCACGGCAAGAACGCCTTTCAGGCTGCCCGCCGCCTTGATGGGCACAGCGATGATCGGCAGATCGGGATCGTAGACGCCCGTTTTGTTGATGAAACGGCGATCGTCACCGATACGGGGAATAATGACAGGGAGATTTTTCTCCATGACGAAGCCGATGATGCCTTCGCCGGGCCGATAGCGCACGGGTTCGAGATGATCGGTGTCGATGCCATGCACCCGTTGCACCAGAAGACCGCCGTCCGGCTCCACCACGCTGACCAGTCCGCGGGTCAGTCCGGCATCTTCGTCCAGGATGTGCAGCACTTCCCCGATGGTTTCCCGATAATTCAGCGAACAGGAAAGTATCTGGCTGACTTTGTACAGGGCGGTCATCTGGGCAAACCGCAGGTCGTGGGTTTCGCAGCGGTTGCCACAGGATGGGGACGGGTCATGGATTTTCACCGGGATGTTCATGCTTTGTCTCCCCGTGCGTCGCTTTGTCCGGCGATTCTGCCCAGCGGCAATTCCACCAGCGCGCGACAGCCGCCGCCCGGCGCGTCGCGCAGTTCCAGCGCGCCGCCGTGTTCGATGGCGGCTTGCAGGGCGCGGGAAAGTCCGGTGCCCAGGTGTTGTTGATCGCTCCGGGTGGTGAAAAACGGTTCGAACGCTTTCAGCCGCAATCCGGCGGGCACGCCCGGCCCCCGGTCGTCGATGACGACTTCGGCGCAATCCCGCTTCAGCCGGGTACTCAAGCTGATTTCGCGCGTTTTCCAGCCGCGTTGCGAAAGCGCGTCGATGGCGTTGTCTACCAGCGCCTTGAAGAGCGAATGCAATTGCAGGGGGCGACCCAGGATGGCGGGCAGGGCCGCAGCGGGCTGCCAGTTGACGGTGATGCCATTGGCCAGCATGCGCGCCGTGCAGACATCCAGCACATCGCGCAGCACGGCATTCAGGTTGACGGGCGCGACGGCCTCGCGGGTATCGAGCGGGATCAACTGGCGCAGTTCTTCCAGATGGGCGCGGCCTTCCGCCAGCGCCGCGGAGAGCGCCCCGGCCATGGCGGGTTCGCGGTTTTTCAGCATGCCGATGGCGGAGCGCATGACGTTCAGCGGCCCTTCGAGCCGGTAGAGCGCGGCGGAAAGGCTTTCGCGCAGCACTTCGGCGTGTTCTTCCTCCGCCAGAAGCGCACGCAGGGCCGTGAGACGCGCCCGTTCCTGTTCTTGACGCAAGGCGCTGATGTCGCTGATGACCAGAAGCAGGTAATGGCAGCACTTTGTTTTGGCGCGGCCGTCGTCTTCCGTGACCAGGGGAATGGCCGAGCAGGAAAACCAGCGCGCCACGCCGACCGGCTGGTCGATACGCAGTTCCAGGGCGTGGAATTCCCCGAAAGCAGCGGCGCCCAAAAAAGAAGCGCGCCAGCCGGGCCGGGCCATGTCCAGAACCAGATGCGCCGGTTGCGATACGGCCAGCTCGGCGGAGAGCTTTTTGTATTCCCGGTTGTCCAGGACGACGCCGCCGCTTTCTTCCAGCAGCGCCAACGCCATCGGGGCTTCGTCCACCACGAGTTCAACCAACACCTGGCGGAAGATTTCCGGCGGCAACCCGGCGCAGATCTTGCTGTCGCGCAGACAGGGAAAGTTCATGGGGATCATGCCCAGGATTCAGCACGTTTTGTGCCTGCCCATCTTCCCGGCGGAGGAAACGGACAGCCCGGCAAATATGGTCTGAAATGGCGACCGGTACGCGCCCCACATCAAATCCGTCCCGTGCCGCCCGCTCGGAGAGGGCATACTGACGCACCGTTTCAGTGCATACGGTTCCGCCACGCAGCTTCCCCAGCCCGCGCGTTGTCGCCTTATGATCCAGTGGGTCATTGGCGTTCCGGTCGATTTACGCGTCGGCGCTGGAAAAGCGCGCCAGCAGCAAGGCGGTATCGCTTCGCAAAAAGAAAGAAGGCTTATTTCGGCGCGGTGGCCGGGGGCGGCGGGGCGCGCCGCGCCAGCAATCCAACCAACGCGAGCGCCAGCAGCAAGACGAGCGTCAGGACGGCTACGAAGACGTGCCACCCCCAGCGGTAATAAAAAATGCCAGGCAGGAAAGTGCCGAGCGTTCCGCCCGCGTAATAGAACGAAAGGTATAACCCATTCGTAATGCTCCTGCGTTCGCCCGCCAGCTTGTTGATGTACCCCGCCGCCAGCGAATGAACCATGAACATACCAAGGCAAAAGATGAACATGGAAAAGAACATGACGGCAAACGACCGGACATGGAATATTTGCAGTCCCGCGATGTAGATCAGCATGCCGATAACCATCGCTCGCGGCGCGCCTCCGAAAAAACGGAGGATCCGCGTAACATTGAGCGCCGTGACGATACCGGCGATATAGCCCGCGTACATGAATCCCGTTTTGCCGCCGCCCGTGTTTTGGTCGATGTTCTTGAGTTCGAACGGCAGGAAATTGAGCAAGCCCTGGAAGACGAAAAATACGCACAGAATGGCAACGCAAATCAACGCATTGTCCCGGACGCCAAGAATACCGGCAATTTCACTTGCCGCCGGTTTGCCGAAACCGGATTTGGCGTCATCGTCGATTTTGGCGAGGGAAAAGGCCAGGACGACAAGCCCCGCGCCGGTCAACAGGAAGAATAGCCGCCAGCCGAAAAGCGCCGATGAAATTCCCGATAGGAAGCGCCCCAGGAATCCGCCCAGTATCGTTATTCCAACATAATTGCCAAGGGCCTTCTGCATGTTTCTGGCGGACGAGGAAATGGAAACATAGCTGACCAGAGCCGTCAGGGCCGCGGGAATCAACAGGCCCTGCGCGGCCCGGATTCCGATCAGCGCGGCGTATGAGCCGCTGAACGCAAAGCCGATTTCCAGGATACCGAGAAGGAAGAGAGACGTTCTCAGCATTCGCTTCAGCGGGAAATTTTCCAGGATATAGCCGTAAAAGATCGGCGCCACGCCGAGAGGCAGCATGATGACCGTGGTGAAGATTACGGCCTGGAGGTCGCCAAGGGCGAATTGCGCCTTGAACAGCGGCTGGATTGGCTGCGCGCCGTAAAGCGTAAACAGGACGAAAATGGCGCATGCATGGAGAATGAGCGTTTGTTTTTTCATGTTTTCCCATCACGACAATAGCGGAAAGCCATGGAGAAAGCGGGGAGTCGATCAAAGAATACATGACTGGATGCCATACTGCTCGATCGCCTGCCGTCCTGGAACGCCGCCTTGGGCCGGGAAGAACTTTCCAGACACTTGGAACGTATTGTTCGGAACAAACCGCAGCTTCAATGCTTCGGGCGATCCGCGCCGTGGCAAAGGCGAATTGTATTGACATCGTTTTGCTGTGTACATAAAACAGTTCAAACCGCCAAGGTCATGACTCCCGAAGTGACCGCCCTGGACGACGGAGGACTTGACGGCGGCAGCGCCGCCGCCACGCAACCCGGCCTCACCCTCTTGCCAGCCGCAATGACGTTTAATCAAGAACACCTTGATCGGATCGGGCTGCGTGGCGGGAGATTTGTTAGAATTTCATCTTTGTGTTCGGCGATATTTAAGCGTTTCATGACACCTGCTTCCAGCGGCCCTCTCGTCAATCTGAATCATGTGTGCTTCGCTTATGGCGAGCGCGAGATTTTGCACGGCGTTGACCTGACCGTTCATCGCGGTCAGGTGGTGGCGATCATGGGAGGCAGCGGCTCCGGCAAGACGACGCTCCTGCGCCTCATCGGCGGACAGTTGCGAGCCAATGCGGGCACGGTGGAAGTGGATGGGCAGGATATGGGCCGCCTGCCGATTCCGGCCCTTTATGCCTTGCGGCGACGCATGGGAATGCTGTTCCAGTTCGGGGCGCTTTTTACCGACATGAACGTATTCGACAATGTGGCCTTCCCCTTGCGCGAACATACCGCCCTGCCCGCCGGATTGATCCGCGATCTGGTGCTGATGAAGCTCCATGCCGTGGGCCTGCGCGGCGCGGCGGCGCTGATGCCTTCAGCGCTTTCGGGCGGCATGGCGCGGCGGGTGGCGCTGGCGCGCGCGGTGGCGCTCGACCCCATGTTGATGCTCTATGACGAACCTTTTGCCGGACTCGATCCGATTTCGCTCGGAACAATCGGCCATCTGATCCGCCGCCTGAACGATGCGCTCGGCGCGGCGTCGATCATGGTCACGCACGATGTGCAGGCTTCGCTCGATCTGGTGGATTACGTTTATTTCGTCTCGGAAGGCCGCATCGTGGCGCACGGCGCGCCAACGGAAATCCGCGCCTCGGCGGACCCTTTCGTGCACCAGTTCGTCCACGCCGAGGCCGACGGCCCGGTACCGTTCCATTATCCGGCGCCGCCCCTGGCGAGCCTGCTCGACGGGGCGTTGGCATGAACGCACTGCTGCGCAGGATCGGCGCCATGACCGTCGATGGCGTATGGCGGCTCGGTTTCATGGCGCGCTTCTTTCTCGCGCTGCTGCGCTGTTCCGGGCAGTCGTTCCGCCGCCTGCCGCTGACGATACGCGAGATTTATTTCAGCGGCGTGCTCTCGCTGCTCATCATCCTGGTGTCGGGCCTGTTCGTCGGGCTGGTGCTCGGCTTGCAGGGCTACGATATCTTGCAGCGTTTCGGTTCGAGCGATGCGCTCGGCATCATGGTGGCCCTGTCGCTCCTGCGCGAACTGGGGCCGGTGGTGGCGGGGTTGCTATTCGCCAGCCGCGCCGGTTCGGCGGTGACGGCGGAAATCGGCCTGATGAAGACCACCGAGCAATTGCAGGCCATGGACATGATGGCGGTGAACCCCATCGCGCGGGTCGTGGCGCCGCGTTTCTGGGGCGGCGTGATCTCCATGCCACTGCTGGCGGCGATGTTCTCGGCAATGGGAATATTCGGCGGCTGGCTGATCGGCGTGGTGGCAATCGGCGTCGATGACGGCGCTTTCTGGTCGCAGATGCGGGCCTCGGTGGATTTCCGCTACGACATCGTCAACGGCACGATCAAGTCTTTCGTGTTCGGGGTGGCGGTGTCGTTGATCGCGGTATTCGAGGGCTACGATTGCCAGCCGACCGCCGAAGGCGTGTCGCGGGCGATCACGCGCACCGTGGTGAGTTCGGCGCTGGCGATTCTAGCGCTGGATTTCGTGCTGACTTCTTTTATGTTCCGAGGTCTTTGATGAGCCGGACGACACTTGATTTGTGGGTGGGTCTGTTCGTGGCGTTGGGCTTTGCCGCACTGGTTTTCCTGGCGGTGAAGGTCGGCAGTTATACGGACGCGCCGGGCGGCGCAACTTACACCGTCGAAGCGGCATTCGACAACATCGGCGGCCTGAAGACGCGCGCGCCGGTCAAAAGCGCGGGCGTGGTGGTCGGGCGGGTCGGCGGCATCCATTTCGACTCGCAGAGCTACCGCGCCATCGTTCGGCTCGATCTCCAAAGACGCTACGAATTCCCGGTCGACACCAGTGCCTCCATCCTGACCTCGGGTCTGCTCGGCGAACAATACATCGGCCTCGACCCCGGCGCGGACAGCGAAATCCTGGAAGACGGCGACAAACTGCAAATCACCCAGTCGGCGGTGGTGCTGGAAAAGCTGATCGGCCAGTTCCTGTTCAACAAGGCCGCTGAAACGCCTACCCATGGGGCGTCCGCGCAATGAGACGGTCGGCAATGAAAATCGCCGGATTCCTGAAAACATCCAGACTGGCTTTCGTCGCGGCGGCGTTCCTTGCCAGTTGCGCCAACGCGCCGCCGGAAGACCCATTCGAGCGTTACAACCGCGCCATGTTCTCGCTCAACGAGAAGCTGGACGCCACCGTGGCCAAGCCTGTGGCAAAAGCCTATGTGGCAGTCACACCCGCACCAGTGCGCACCTGGGTCGGGAATTTCTTCGGCAACCTCAACGATCCATGGATCAGCCTCAATAACCTGCTGCAAGGCAAGCCCGCCGATGCGCTCTCCGACCTGATGCGCTTTCTCGTCAATTCGACAATGGGAATCGGCGGCCTGCTCGACATCGCCACCGAAGCGCGGCTTCCCAAGCACGACGAAGACTTCGGGCAAACATTGGGCGTATGGGGTTTTCACGATGGCCCATATGTGATGCTGCCTTTTTTCGGACCGCGCACACTGCGGGACGCCCTCGCGTTTCCGCTGGACAGGACATTCGACGATTCCTGGCATTTCGTCTCGGATATCGCCACCCGTAACAGCCTGACCATGCTGCAACTGGCCAGTGATCGCGCCCGCGTGCTCGGGCTTGAACGCACCCTCGACGAAGCCACGCTCGACAAATACCGCTATTCGCGCGATTTCTATCTGCAACAGCGCCGCTTCAAGGTCTATGACGGCGATCCACCCGTCGAATACGAAAATTTCGACCTCGACGACGACCAAACGGAAACCACCGGAGAAACGCAATGACAAAAGAACTGTTCACCTGCTGTCTGATGCTGGCATCGGCGCTTTTTACCGGCCCCGCCATCGCTTCCGAGGACGCCGCGCCCGATGCGTTGGTGCGGCACGTCAGCGAGGAAGTGCTTGCCATCGTGCGCAGCGACAAAGCCATCCAGTCCGGCGACACCCGCAGGGTGCTGGCGCTGGTCGACGAAAAAGTGTTGCCGCATTTCGACTTCCGCCGCATGACCATGCTCGCCGTGGGCAAGGACTGGCGCAGCGCCACGCCGGAGCAGCAAAGCCGCCTCACCAGCGCCTTCCGCACCCTGCTCGTGCGCACCTACTCCAACGCGCTCACCCAGTACCGCAACCAGACCATCGACTTCAAACCCCTGCGCGCCAGCCTGGACGACAAACAGGTGCGGGTAAAAACCGAAGTCTCCCAACCCGGCGCGCAGCCGATCAGCATCGACTATTCGTTGGAGAAAGCGAACGGAAGCTGGAAAGTGTTCGATGTGATCGTGGCGGGCGTCAGCCTTGTCACCAACTATCGCGGCAGTTTCGGCGACGAGATACGCGCCCGGGGCATCGACGGCCTGATTGCCTCGATCGAAGCCAAGAACAAATCGCTGGAAACGGCACAGGGCGGCTGATAATGGCGGAACCGGCCACCATCAAACTGGAAGGGGCGCTGACGCTCCACACCGTCGCCGTCTACCTGGAACGCCCCCTGCCCGGCGGAGATTTCACCATCGACCTCGGCGGCGTCACCCAGGCCGATTCCGCCGCGCTCGCGCTGCTGCTCGCCTGGCTGCGGCAGGCAAAGGCGCGCGGCAGCCGGGTCGAACTGCGCGCCCTGCCCGAACCGCTGCGCGCGCTTGCCGAAACTTACGGCATCGCCGCGCTGCTGCCGGTCGCGGCCTGAACGCTCCCCTGCCGCGCCTTCCCGGCAGCGCCTCATTCTTCTCGACATGACCACGCCCGCGATCCGCGTCGCCACGCTGACCAAACGCTATGGCAACTTGCAGGCGCTCGCCGGTATCGACCTCGAAATCGGGCAAGGCGAGTTTTTCGGCCTGCTCGGCCCCAACGGCGCGGGCAAGACCACGCTCATCTCGGCGCTCGCCGGGCTGATCCGCGCCGACAGCGGCAAGCTTGAAATCATGGGGCGCGATGTCGTCGCCAACTACCGCGACGCCCGGCGCAGACTCGGCGTCGTGCCGCAAGAATTGGTGTTCGACCCGTTCTTCACCGTGCGCGAAGTGCTACGTTTCCAATCCGGCTACTTCGGCATACGCGGCAACGGCGCATGGATCGACGAAATCCTCCACGGCCTTGATCTCGCCGCCAGGGCCGACACAAACATGCGCACCCTCTCCGGCGGCATGAAGCGGCGGGTGCTGGTCGCGCAGGCGCTCGTACATCGCCCGCCGGTCATCGTGCTCGACGAGCCGACCGCCGGCGTCGATGTCGAACTGCGCCAAAGCCTGTGGCGCTTCGTGAGACAACTCAACGCCGACGGCCACACCGTCGTGCTAACCACCCACTATCTCGAAGAAGCCGAAGCCCTGTGCGGACGCATCGCCATGATGAAAGCAGGCCGCATTGTCGCGCTCGACACCACTGCCAACCTGCTCTCCAGCACCGCCGCCCGCAGGCTCAAGATACGCGCCGAGCGCCCCGCCGCCGCGCTCGCCCTCGGCGCAACGGCGGCGGGAGAATGGCTCGAATTCAGCTTCGACACCCCCGGCGACATCGAAACCCTGCTCGCCCGCCTGCGCGAAGCGGGCGCGGGCGTGCTCGAGATCGCCATCGGCGAGCCGGATCTGGAACGGGTTTTCGTGGAGGTCATGCGCCGTGCCTGAACCCTTCCATCCCTCGCCCTTCACCGGCTTCCTCACCCTGCTCCACAAAGAAGTACTGCGCTTCTGGAAAGTCGGCTTCCAGACCGTGGCCGCCCCCGTACTCAACGCCCTGCTCTTCCTCCTGATCTTCTCCCGCGTACTCGACCGGCACATTACCGTCTATGGCGAAGTGCCCTACACCGCTTTCCTCGTGCCGGGCCTCATCATGATGTCGCTCCTGCAAAACGCCTTCGCCAACAGTTCCTCCTCGCTCATCCAGAGCAAGATCACCGGCAACATCATCTTCCTGCTGCTGCCCCCGCTGTCGTACCGCGCCTTTTACGCCGCCTATATCCTCGCCGCGGTACTGCGCGGCCTGGCCGTCGCCGTCGGCGTGTGGCTTGCATCCGCGATCTTCATCGCCACGCCGCTCGCGCATCCGGTCTGGGCGCTCGCCTTCGCCGTACTCGGCGGCGCGCTGCTCGCCACCTTCGGCGTCATCGCGGGCATATGGGCCGACAAATTCGACCAGCTCGCTGCCTTCCAGAACTTCCTCGTCCTGCCGCTCACCATGCTCTCCGGCGTTTTCTACTCCATCCAGTCCCTGCCGCCGCTCTGGCAACAAATCTCCCACATCAACCCCTTCTTCTTCATGATCGACGGCTTTCGCTACGGCTTCTTCGGCCAGTCCGACGCCTCGCCCTGGCTGAGCCTCGCCGTAACGAGCGCCAGCCTCGCCGCGCTGGCCGCGCTCACGCTGGCCATGCTCGCCAAAGGCTACAAACTGCGAGGTTGAAAGGAAAACATGTTCGACGCCAACGAAATCAAGCGCCTAATCGAAGCGCGCCTCCCTTGCGAACTTATCCTCGTCGAAGGCGAGGACGGCGTCCATTTCAACGCTATCGTCGTCAGCGCCGCGTTCGGGGGGCTATCGAGAGTGCGCCAGCACCAGCAGGTATATGCCGCGCTTGGCCCGCTGATGGGGAACGAAATCCACGCGCTGCAACTACAGACGTATACTCCGGCGCAATGGGCCGAAACAGCTCATTGAAAAGCGCCGGAATATTCCGCCGGAAAAAAATGATCAAACCCCCGCGATAAAGAAATTCCTCCGGAGCATCCGACCGGAATCCTATCCCCTCATGACCAAACGGAAATATTTCAGACATGGATAAATTGCTGATCGAAGGCGGCGCCCGTCTCGTGGGCGAAATAAACATCTCCGGCGCAAAAAATGCCGCCCTGCCCATCCTGTGCGCGGCGCTGCTGAGCGCCGAACCCGTGACCTTCACCAACGTGCCACAACTCAAGGACGTTGCCACCCTCCTCGCCCTGCTCGAACAGATGGGCGTCAAGATCGAACGCGAAGGCGATACGGTGACGCTCGATGCCAGCGCCCTCGCCGAACCGATCGCCCCTTACGAAATGGTCAAGACCATGCGCGCCTCCATCCTCGTCCTTGGCCCGCTCGCCGCGCGCTGTGGCGAAGCGCGCGTCAGCCTGCCCGGCGGCTGCGCCATTGGCGCGCGCCCGGTCGACCAGCACATCAGGGGGCTTCAGGCCATGGGGGCCGACGTCGCGGTCGAGCATGGCTACGTCCACGTCCGCGCCACCCGCCTCAAGGGCGCGCGGCTTGTCGCCGACATGGTGACCGTCACCGGCACCGAAAACCTGATGATGGCCGCCACCCTTGCCGACGGCGTAACCATCATCGAAAACGCCGCGCGCGAACCCGAAGTCGTCGACCTCGCCAACTGCCTGATCGCCATGGGCGCGAAAATTTCCGGCGCGGGCGCCGACATCATCCACATCGAAGGCGTTTCCCGCCTGCATGGCGCGCGCCATCGCGTCATGCCCGACCGCATCGAAACCGGCACCTATCTTTGCGCCGCGGCGGCCACCGGCGGCGACATCCGGCTCACCGGCGCGCTCGCCGCCAGCCTGGACGCTGTCATCGACAAACTCACCGAAGCCGGTTGCACCGTACACGCCGAACCCGCCGCCATTCGCCTCTGCGCCCCGCCCAGGCTCGCCGCGGTCAGCCTGCGCACCGCCCCCTACCCTGCCTTTCCCACCGACATGCAGGCCCAGTTCATGGCACTCAACTGCACTGCCCAGGGCACGGCGGTCATCCGCGAGACCATCTTCGAGAACCGTTTCATGCACGCCGTCGAACTACAACGCCTGGGCGCGGACATCCGCATCGACGGCAACACCGCCATCGTACACAACGTCGAACGCCTCCAGGGCGCGACCGTCATGGCCACCGACCTGCGCGCCTCTGCCAGCCTCGTCATCGCCGGGCTAATCGCTGAAGGCGAAACCGTCATCGAGCGCATCTACCACCTCGACCGGGGGTACGAACGGCTGGAAGAAAAACTCGCCGCCCTGGGCGCGAAGGCGCGGCGGATAAAATGACGCCTCACGAACCCGCGCCGGGAAAAGGGCTGGATGCACGGTTTACCGGCTTGCCGCCAATCGCGCGGGCGCATGGCCTGCCGGAAGAATATATCGCGCGCCTTTGCGCCTTTTAGATAGCGTCGTCACAAGATCAGTGTTATTCTATAAGGGATAAACCTCTTGGAGCATCTCATGTCTTGCGAAAGACACCTTGCTCATCGGTGTACGTCGCCATAATCACGCCCAAGTGCGTGATTCAAGAAAGCCGGTAAGGGTTTTGCGACTCTGGATGAAATCGCGCATTTCGTTGGCGATTTGGGCACGAGTCACACGGCCAGCCAGGACAGCGGTATCTGCTCTGCGCATGAGATCGGATGGCGAAAAACCCTCAAGAGCAAGAATGGCATCACTTCGGCTTCCCGTTCCGCGCTTCTCACGTAGACCGTCGTGGTGTTGAGCGAGGCATGCCCTAAGCCCTGCGCAATGGATAACACTAGCCAGGCGTGGACAATCGGCTTTGCCGACCACGCTGGCGCGCTTTGCCCACCCCCGTCATGGTGTTACCCACAGCGTCCACTCTGTTTGGGGCTTGCGCCCCCGGTTCTGATTTTCGCGTGCGCGAAAATCCCTCTCTCAAGAATGGACGCATTGGCATAAAACATGCAAAACCGGATGAATGGCGAGTGTCCAAATAATGGAGGATTGAAAGACATGGAATGGTTCGCACGACTGGCCTTTGCCGCCCTGTTGCCCATTGTTCCTGCGCAAGCGGAAGTGTGGGGGAGTCATTTTGGAGCCGTGACGGTCAACGGCATCGAGATTGCCTACCCGCTTGATGTGAGAACCTTGCCAGAGGACTTCTGGAAAAACGCCAGGCAGGAATATCGCCCGGTCGTGCGCTCGTCGTGTGAAACTGCCCGTGCCTTGTTTCTGTTTGGCAGAGGGTTTGTCGCAAATCTCGCCTTCATTGAGCAGGAGAATCCCGGCGTGAATTTGCAAACGACGCTCACGAGCGGCAACTACGATCCCAAAAAGACGCCGCTGAAAGTACAGGTTGAACGCCTGCGGTGGGAAACAAACATACGGGCTGTGGGGCATCGTGTGGAATTCGATGGCAAGCCGCTCGACCCGGATATGAACTATCCGCGTTTCAAGGCGCTCTTTCCGAAAGCCGAATGCCAAGGCAAGCCAAGTAACCGGATCTGTTGGGCCTTCTTTCACAACAAACCCGTTGAGTTGCCCGCCGACGCCGATTATGGAGGCTACATCCGCATGGATTTCAGGGGCGATGGGCCGTCTCACGTATTCTGGCTCGAATTGCTTCGTGGCTGCCCGTAGGCGTATCCACATTGCCAGCAGCCACCCCTCATTTTCGCGTGCGCGAAAATCTTCTCGTCCGGATCATGGCGGCCTTGTTGCTCAAACTTTTCGCCATGATCTGAAGGTGTCGGCGGCTGCCCGCTCCTCACCTTGGACATAAATCGTCGTGGTATTGAATGAGGCATGTCCAAGTCCCTGTTGTACGACCGCCAGCGGCATCCCTTCTTCCAGGGCGTGGGTTGCCATGGTGTGGAGTAGCGTGTGAAGTCCTAGATGTCGGATTTTCTTGCGCTCCTCTAGCGTCAAATCCAGTCCTTCATTCTGCGCGATCCTCTCACGTCACGCGGCCAGCAGTTTGTTGAGACCCGAGGTCGTGAAGCCTCAGGCGGGGGGTTCCCCGATTTCGTCGCCATGCCGCGCGCGAGGAGGCCGTCATCGGCACGTGCACGCGGGGCGTGCACGTGCATGATATTATAATGAAAAAAGCACGCGCTCTCGCGCTGATACACGAGACGCGCTGGCCGCAACGAAGTCACGTCGCGGGAAGTGCTCGGCAATTTGGCAAACTGCGATTTTTTCCAGGGAGGCAACCCGGAATCCCCCGACATTGAGGACACCCGACATGAAGAAGTACGAATTCACCATCGCGCGGCATCCGGCTTCGGAAGGGCATGCTTGGCAGATGCGGTTGCTGGAAAACGGCAGCGAAGTCGGCGGCGGGCAGTTCCCTTTTACGGGAAGCGAGGACGGCAAAGGGGCCCGAGAAGCCTATGCGGATGCCTACGGCACGGCCTAGGCGTGGCTGGAGAGTCAACCGGAAGAATGACGCAGCACACGGACGTTCTGCTCCCCCCCATTACGCGCTACAGCTGCACGGCATTCACGGCGCTGCGAGCGTAGCTCTAGGACATCCCGGCGCAAACCGTCCTCGGGTGGTATTTTGATGCGGAGGACGTGCGATTCTCCGGCGTAGCCAATTTGGAAAGATTTCTTGCGCTCATGCACGACGATCTGGTCGTGCGGCTCATCGACCGGAACCCGAAAACCGCCGAATCCCTCCAGCACGCCCAGCAGAAAACATGAAGCTACGCTCCGTCCTAATCTCGAAGCCGCCTGGCTGTTTTCATTCAGTTCTTATCTAATCACGATTATTTCTGAAAAACGGTTATCCCATCGCTAATATCCCTGGTGACACCGAAGGGCGGCTTGCCTATTACAACGCGTTGGAGAAAGCCAATCTGGACGGGGACAAGGCGCCTTTCTTGAAATTGATCGCCAATCAGGTTCAGGCCAACGCATATCAGCTCCTCGAAAAACTGGGGGATATCCAATGACGCGCGGCTCAAATGTCGCGCTTGAGGATGTCCGGCGCGCCGCTTTCGAGATACTTTCCCGCGGTGAGCGCCCTACCCGCCCTACTGTGCAGGAATTGCTTGCTACCCAGGAGCACCTCGGTCGGAAAGGCAGCAATGCCGTCGTGCAGCGCTTGCTCAACCAGTTCTGGGCCGAACCACCAGACGCCTCTGAGAGTGGTCGAAGGCGTGCCCCCTGCTTTCCTGCCTGTTTTGGATAAAGCACTGGCCGGGATGGTTGAGGTCGCCCGGCATCTAGCCAACGATGAACTCGCCGATCGAAAAAAGAAATGGAGGCGCGGGATAGGGCTGATAATCACGGGGGAGAATAGTTTCCGTGAAGCATTTACTTCAATTGACTGAAAGAATATGATCCGTCGAGTTTCAGGGCAAGACGCTTCCATTCGGCAAGGATGACATTGTATGCACCGAG
>JAIRMC010000116.1 GCA_031258965.1 Azoarcus sp.
GTCAACACCGGCCTCGTCTACCTGCGTTTCCTGAAAATGCGCGGCATCCTGGACGCCGCCGCCTGGGCGCGCGAAGTCGCCATGGTGCGCGACGCCCTGGGCAAAATCGACGCCCCCCATTGGCGCGAATTCCTCGCCGCCTGGACAGCGGAACCCGAGGACGGCGATCCAGGCATTCCAGGAAGCCGATGAGCCAATAGCGGAGGGATCCGGCGCGCATCCCGGCGCTGCTGTTTTATCCCCGAAGTGAAAGCAGCGCGCCCGCGCCGTATTGGTGACGGCAAATTTATGGTTTAAAGTCCGGATCGGTATCGGAACGGCTGCCGGTATAGGCAAAAATCATGAATAGAATATACAATCCCAGTTCTCCGCGCACGAACGCCTTCTCGCGGGGCAAGGCGAAAGCGTTGCTCGCCGTGGCCGCCCTACCTGCCGTGGCGGCTGCGGCGGTGTGACGCCATGGTCTCCGTCACGCACGCCGTCGACCGCGACGCCGTCGCGCCCCCCATCGAACTGCTCGCCGAAGGGCTGATGCCCATCGAGCGCGCCGCCGTCGAGCGCGCGCTGGCTTTCGCCGCCGAAGTGTATGAAGAACGTGTCCTCGGCACCGGCGAGCCGGTCTGGACGCATTCGCTGGGCTGCGCGCTGATTGTCGCTTCACTGCGGCTGGACGTGGATACCCGCATCGCGGCGCTGCTTTTCTCGGTGGAAGCGTACCGCGAAGATGCGCGCGAAAAAATCGAAACCGATTTCGGCGAATCCGTGCTCCGGCTGGTCACGGGCCTGCGCAAACTCAATCGCCTGCGGACGCTCACCCGCGTGGCCGCCGCCGCGCCCGCGCCGGAGCTTCGCGCCCAGATCGAGACCCTGCGCAAAATGTTGCTGGCGATGGTCGAAGATATTCGCGTGGTGCTGCTGCGCCTGGCCTCCCGCACCCAGACCCTGCGCTATTACACCAATATTGATAACGAGAGACGCCAGAGCACGGCGCGCGAAGCGCTGGATATTTACGCGCCGCTCGCCAACCGCCTCGGGGTCTGGCAGCTCAAGTGGGAACTGGAAGATTTGTCTTTCCGTTTTCTCGAACCCGACACCTACCGGCGCATTGCCGGAATGCTCGACGAACGCCGTTCCGAACGCGAAGAATTCATCCAGAACGCCATCGCGCGCCTTCGGGAAGAATTGTCGGCCATCGGCATCAAGGCGGAAATATATGGCCGCCCCAAGCATATCTACAGCATCTACAACAAGATGTGCGCCAAGAAGATCGGCTTCTCGCAAGTCTACGACATCCGCGCCCTGCGGGTGCTGGTCGACGAAGTGCGCGACTGCTATACCGTACTTGGCATCGTGCACCAGATATGGCGGCCGATCAACAAGGAATACGACGACTACATTTCCCGCCCCAAAGGGAACAACTACCAGTCCCTGCACACCGCCGTGCTGGCGGGGGACGGGCGCGCGCTGGAAGTGCAAGTGCGCACCCACGCCATGCACCGGCATGCCGAACTGGGCGTGGCGGCGCACTGGCGCTACAAAGAGGGCGTCGCCGCGGGGGGGAGCGCCTACGACGACAAAATCGCGCTCCTGCGCAGTCTATTGTCCTGGAAAGACGAAGTGGCCGGTTCGGTGCGCTGGCTTGAGCAGCTCAAGCAGGCGGCCCTGGACGACATGGTGTACGCGCTCACCCCGCAAGGCAGGGTCGTCGATCTGCCGCGCGGCGCGACGCCGGTGGATTTCGCCTATCGCCTGCATACCGATCTAGGCCATCGTTGCCGTGGCGCGAAAGTCGACGGGCATCTCGTGCCGCTCAATACCGTCTTGGAAAACGGCCAGACGGTGGAAATCGTCAGCGCCAAGGAGGGCGGGCCGTCGCGCGACTGGCTCGATGCGCGCCAGGGCTACGCGGTGAGTGCGCATGCGCGGCGTAAAATCCGGCAATACTTCAGCGCGCAGGGCGAGGAAGATTTACTAGCGCGCGGGCGCAGCCATGTGGCCCGCGAATTGCAGCGCGATGGCCACGGGCAGCAGAACATCGAAACCCTGGCCGCCCGTCTCGGTTTCAAGAGCGCCGATGCCCTCTACCTTGCCGCCGGGCGCGGCGAGGTCGGTCAGCGCGCCTTGCAGATGGCGATGCGCGAAGTAGAGACCGCCGCTGACGACGCCAAGCCGGAAATCATCGTCAGCCGCAGCCGCTCGGGGAACAGCGCCGGCAAAGTATTGATCGTCGGCGTTGGCAATCTGCTCACCTCCCTGTCGCGCTGCTGCAAGCCCGCGCCGCCCGATGCCATCAAAGGCTTCGTCACGCGCGGGCGCGGCGTCTCGATCCACCGCGTGGATTGCCGCGATTTCCGCCACCTGGCCGAGCGCCATCCCGAACGGATCATCGCCGCCGAATGGGGCGGGCAAGCCCAGGACGGACAACAATCGGCGTTTCCAGTAGACATCGCCGTGCAGGCGATGGACAGGCAGGGCCTTTTGCGCGACATCTCCGAATTGCTGCTGCGCGAGCGGATCAACGTGACGGCGGTCAACACCCAGAGCAAGAAAAGCATCGCCTCTATGCGCTTCACGCTGGAAGTCGGCGGCGTCGCGCAATTGCAGAACGCCTTGAACCTGATCCGCGGCGTGAAGGGCGTGCTGGAAGCGCGGCGGGGGTGAAGGCTGGCGGCGGGTCCAGGAAAATGCCGGGGGACGCCGCCCGTCGAAATGATGGGTTGATTGGAATATTCCTAGCCAAGAAAATTTTACTGACCCCTTGCTTGTCATCGGGCGAGTGTATTTACTCGCATAAAAATCCACATCGCGTGGAAGTTCCTCCCGTCACATAGCATCTTCCGCGCGGCATTTCCCGCAAACAAAAGGACGAAGCATATGCGCGCATCTCGCGGCCGGCCGTCTTGGCGCACACGTGCGCCGCGCGGCGGCGCCTCCGCACCCCATAGAGGCGCCGCCGCATTCCGCGGAGGCACCTCCGGGCCGCGCATTCATGCCTCCGCGGTCCGCGGCGCTACCCCTGGGACCGCATTCATACCTCCGCGCCTCGCAGAGCCGTCTCCGCGCACCGCGTTCACATCCACCCGTCTTTTCAGGAGATCCCCGTGAACATGAAAGATTGGTTGCCCCACGGTCGCGAAGAACAGCTCAACCTCTCGCAACTCTGGCAAACCGTCATCACCACCGCCAAGGCCGCCGCGTGGGGCATCCCCGCGGCGGAAGTCACCGCCCTGAAAACCCTCGCCACGGCGGCGGAGACGGCGCTGGCCGCCAACCAGCCCGCCACCCGCAACAAAGTGACCGTTGCCCAATGCGAGGCCGCCTTCCAGGCGCTGGCGGGCAAAATGCGCTTCTTCAAGAACCACTACTTCCTCATTCCGCCGCTGGCTGAGAGCGACATCGTGTCACTGGGCCTGAAACCCAAGGACGCCAAACCCACCCCCATCCCGCCGCCCGCCGCGCAGGCGGCGGCGGAGGTGAGCTACCCCGGCGCGCATCAACTCAAGCTGCACCTGCACCTCGTGCCGGGCAGCCCGCCCGACCCGCGCCACAGCGACTACGGCTACCGCATCTACTACGGCCTCCTGCCTCCCGGCGGCGCGAGCGTGGAAGCGGCCACCGGCCCGAAGCGGGAATTGCTCAAGGCCGCGGTGACGGGCGACGAGTTGCCGCACTCCCGTTTCACCCGCCGCCCGAGCGAAATGTTCGACTTCGCGCAGCAGGACAGCGGCAAGACGGCCTATTTCAGCGTCCGCTTCGAGAACGCCAAGGGCGAACCGGGGCCATGGGGGCCAGTGTTCCATGCGGTGATTCCATGAGCGGCATGCGTGGCAACCCATGCGGCGGCGCACGCTATACAGGCCAGACGGGCGGATTGCTATCCGCCCCGGCGCACGCCCTTGCCCCGCAACCCCGTCAAGGGCGATGGCAATCGCCCCGCCCGCGCGCCTTTTCGGCGCGCCGCGCCGCTGATGCAACCTGTAACACGTAGTAAAAACATTCCCCGGCGGGGCAGCCTGCTTTGCCGGGGGTTTGATTGAGCGGTCTGGGACCGCATGACTTCGAGGAGCAAGGAAATGGCGGAAGGTACGAACAGTAACAACAAACCGCATGGCGGCGAGGGCGACGGCACGCCAATATCAATATCGTTGCGACCGTTGCTGGTGGGCGGCGCGGGCGACGACACGCTGGATGGCGACGGCTGGCTGTCTGGCGGCGACGGGAATGACTTTCTGTTTGGCGGCGATGGCGGCGACTGCCTGCTTGGCGGCGCGGGCGACGACTCGCTGTATGGCTACGATGGCGGCGACTGGCTGCTTGGCGGCGACGGGAATGACTTTCTGTTTGGTGGTTGGGGTAATGACTTTCTGTCTGGCGGCGCGGGCGACGACGATCTGATTGGCGGCATTTATGACCCCTTGGACGGCAACCGCGGCGAGAATGACACGCTGTCTGGCGGCGAGGGCGACGACAATCTGTATGGCGGCGGCGGCAACAGCGTCTACCGCTTCAATCGCGGCGATGGGCGGGACGTGATTTGGGACCACCAGAGAGTCATGGGATGGGAGCTGACGGAAGTTGTCATTGACGATGACCATGGATGGGAGCTGACGGAAGTTGTCATTGACGATGAATATGCTGGAGAACGGGACATCCTCGAACTCGGCGAAGGCATCCTGCCTTCGGAAATCATAACGGCGCGTGACGGTACTGATCTGGTGCTGGGCTTCGCGGGCAGCGAAACGGACAGGATCACCATCACAAACCACTTCGACGAGAAAAACGCCATCGAGGAAATCCATTTCGCCGACGGTACGGTGTGGGTGTGGAATGAATATTCGCTCAGCTACGGCCAGGGCTACACCCCCGTCACCGGCACGGCGGCCGCCGACGCCTTCGTGGGCGGCGCGGGCAATGACTACTTCATTGGCGGCCTCGGCAATGACACCCTGCGCGGCGGCGAAGGCAACGACGTCCTCGACGGCGGCGGCGACGCCGACACCCTCTACGCGAGCCGTGGCGATGACGTGCTGTATGGCGGCGAGGGCAACGACCGCCTCTACGGCGAAGCGGGCAACGACGTGTTTCGCGGCGGCGCGGGCAACGACATCCTCACCGACACCCGGGGCGACGAAACCTACCGTTTCGCAGTGGGCGACGGCGCGGACACGATACTCGACACGCAGGGCGAGGACGCGCTGATCTTCGAGAACATCGACTATACCAGCCTCTGGTTCGCCCGGACCGGCGTCAATGGGCGCAACCTGGAAATCAGCGTGCGGGGCGCGGACGACAAGGTGACGATTACAGACTGGTTCCTCGGCGCCAGCCGCCAGATCGAGCACATCGAAGCGGGCGGTTACGTGCTGGATGGCGTGGAGGTGGCGGCGCTGGTCGAGGCGCTGGCGAACTTCGCGCCGTCCGTCTCGGACGGGGATGCCGGCTGCCTGCTGCTGGGGGTTCTCGGGCAGTACTGGGACGGGGTGTAAGGGCCATGTCCGGACGGCGGGATTGCCGCGGCGCTCTCGCGCCTCGCAATGACAAAGGTTAGCGTCGTCATTGCGGGGGCCGCGGGCCTGCGGCGATCCATTCCCCGGATCAGCAACAGACCTCGCACACGCCTGTTTTTCTTTTGACACGGAGCGGCGGCGGGTTGCCGGCGGACAGCGCGTGGTATTTCGACGTCTCCACCGCTATCGACGCCATCAGCGGCGGTCGCATCGTCTACAGCGTGACGAGCGTGCCGGAGCCGGAAACGTGGGCGATGCTGTTGGCGGGCCTGGGCATCATGGGCGCGGCGGCGCGGCGGCGCGGCGGCGCACGCGCTGGGTGCTTCGGGCTAAATGAGAGAACCGCAGGGGCGCGACGCGGCGCGCCCCTGCAAACGGCTACCAGGGCGCACCCAGGCGATGCGCCGAAACTCGGTGTGGCGAGCCTGACCCCCGGCACTTGCAGGGGACGGCTGTGGCTGCTGCCTTCCGGCCCTGACCAGGTTCACCGCGCTGCAATGCGGGGAGACCCGCCACGGGGGGCGATTGTACAGTAAAGGCGGGCGATTTCGCCCGCCGGGGTCGGCGCATGGGGTTTTGTTTTCCGCGCTGATACGGTATTCAGGCGAAATTGGCCCGATCCGGGAGGCTTTCGACCTCGAAGCCTGTGACGTTGCGCTCGTCGCGGCTGAATTCAACGCCAATCAGGTGAATGGGGCCGCCCTCGGCGCGATATTTGTCGGCGTAGCCCTTGTCCTTGATCTGCTGGAGCGCGCGGCCCTTCGGAGAGGCTTCCACGACCTTGAACTCGAACAGATATACCTGGCCGTTGAAACGCACCGCCATGTCCAGCCGTCCGGTCGAGGAGGCATCCTCGGGAACGACGTCCAGCCCGAGCGAGACGAAATAAGCGTAGAACACGCTGGCGTAATAGCCTTCGTATTCGCCCACGTCGTTCTTCCGGTGCCAGTCCGATGGAATCCCCGCGAACCAGGCGGCGATGAGTGAGCGCAATCCGGCGAAGTCGTTGGCGCGAAGCACGCTGAGAAGGCCGGGATGGCGCGCATCGCGGATCTGCTGCGGGCGCAGGCGTTGCAGGAGCGCGCCGTACAGGCTGGCGCGGACTTCCCGGTTGGGAAAGCGCAAGGCGTATTGCCTGATCGCGCCAAGGCTATCGAAGTGGTCGATGGTCAAATAGCCCGTCTGGAACAAAAGCGCGATGGGATGGATGTCGCCGACCTCGAACGAGGAAATGAGGATGTCGTTGGCCGTCATTTGTTCCAGGTCGGGGAGGTAGAGCGACTGTTCGATTAGCGTATCGATCAGGAAGGTTGGCGTGCCCGTCTCGAACCAGTAGGGGCGAAATTCGCGCTCACGGAACAACAGCAGAAGGTCGAAAGGGTTATAAACCGCCTCGCCCGTCCAGTTGTAGCCGTTGTACCAGTTGCGGATTTCCTCCCTGTCCAGTCCGGGCAGTTCCGGCGCGAATACGGTATCCACATCCTGGTCGGTATAGCCGCAGATGGCCGAATAAGCGGCGGAAATGGTGAGGTCGAAAAGATTGTTCAACCCGGAAAAGATATTGACCTTGCTGAATTTGGAGACGCCGGTCAGCAGGACGAATTTGATGTGCGCGTCCTGGTCCTTGACGACGGAATAGAGATCGCGCAGCCCGTCCCGCATCTCGCGGGCGAGCGCGGCATCGGCGAGGTTGTCGAGAATGGGCTTGTCGTATTCGTCGACCAGGATGACCGCGCGCTGGCCGAATGCCGCTTCCGCGCGCTGGATGAGCGTGGAGAAAGCGTCCGGCACGCCCCATGTTTCCGGCGGGGCATCCAGGCCGAGGGCTGCCGCGTTGTTTTGCAATTGCCAGCGAATCCGCTCTTCGAGTTGCCGCGGCGAGCGTAATACGCCGCCGGCAAAGCTGATGCGGATCACCGGGTATTTCACCGGCCAATCCCATTTGTCGTGGCAGTCCAGCCCCCTGAACAAAGGTTCGTTGCCCTGGAAAAGCTCGGCCAGCATGTCGAGGAACAGGCTCTTGCCGAAGCGGCGCGGACGGGAGAGGAAATAACAACTACCCTCCTCGATTAGCTGCAAGGCGTAGGGCGTTTTATCGACATAGTAGTAATCGTCCTCACGGATCTTGGCGAAGGTCTGGATGCCGATAGGAAGCTTTTTGCGGGTCATGGCCGGGTTCGTCCGAGTGAGTTGGGGAATTGTACTGGAAGCATGGCGGCTTCACGGGAAAAGGCGGCGTCATGACGCGGGCGGGATCAGCGCCCATGCCAGTAACGCGGTGCGATTTCCCGCCAGCCCGAGGCGCTCAGTTCTTTGCCCTTCACTTCTATCAGCACGGTTCCCGCTTTGTCCGTGCGCAGATTGCGGGCGCCCGCGCCCTCCCATCGCGCCAGCACGCGCGGATGCGGATGACCGTAGCGGTTGCGGTAGCCTGCCGAAAATATCGCCACCTCCGGGCGCGTGGCGGCCACGAAGGCCGCGGACGAGGATGAGCGGCTGCCGTGATGCGCGGCTACCACCGCCGTGCTTGCCAGATCGTCGCCATGACGGGAAACCAGCCTGTCCTCGCCGCCGCTTTCGATGTCGCCGGTCAACAGCAGCGAGGCGCCGCCCGCCCCGCGCACCCGCAGCACACAGGAAAGCGCATTGCCGCGCCGTTCGCCGGAGAGTGCATCCGGCGAGAGCACGGTGAAATCGACATCGTCCCATCGCCATTGCAGGCCACTGACGCAGGGCGCGCCGCGCGCCACTCCGGGCGCGTTCTTTCCCCCGGATGCGACAGACTCGCCGCCAGCGATGATTTTCCCGATGCCGAGGCGCGCCCGCACGCTCTCCAGTCCGCCCGCATGGTCGGCGTCATCATGCGAGATGAGCGCCGCGTCGAGCCGCGCGACGCCCCTCGCACGCAGATACGGCACGACCACGCGCTCACCAGCATCGCTTTCGCGCCCGTAAGGCGGGCCGGCGTCATAGAGCAGATCGCGGTTCGCCGTCTGTACATGCACCGCCAGTCCTTGGCCGACATCGAGCACGGCGGCGCGGAAATCGCCCTGCCGGGGCCGCTCCGGCTGCCAGGACAGAAAACCGCAGAACACCGCCAGCGCCGCGAGGCGTCCGGGCGTGCCGCGCGGCAGTATCGTCATCACGACCGCCACAATCGCCACCGCCAGCAGCCACGGCGGCGGCAAGGGCTGCTCACGCAAGGCGAACGAAAACGAAGACAGATATTGCAAAGCTTCCATCATCCAGGCGGTCTGCGTGTGCGCGAGATCGAGCAGCCACCCGGCGGGATAAATCGCCGCGATCAGGACGATGGGCGCGATAGTGAAACTCACCATCGGAATGGCAAACGCATTGGCGAGCGGCGACGCGAGCGAAAAGCCCTGGAAAAGCGCCGCCAGCATCGGGACGGTTGCCAACGTAATCGCCAGTTGCAGTTTCACCGCCGCGCGCCAGCCCCGCACGGGCATGGCGCGCCCGCCCATCGTCAACAAAATCGTCGCCACCGCGCCGAAAGAAAGCCAGAATCCCGCTGCCAGCGTGGCCCACGGATCGGTCAGCAGCACGGCGAGCAATGCCAGCGCCAGCACGTTGCGTGCGCTCATCTCGCGCCGCGCCGCCATGGCCAGCGCCGCCGCCGCCAACATGACAAACGCGCGCCGCACCGGAATGCCCAGCCCAGCGAGCAACGCATAGACGCCTGCCGCCGCCAGTCCCGCCAGCGCACCGGCCAGCCGCGCCGGGCAACGCAGCGCGAGCCACTGCACGCGCCGCCACAGCGCCATGCATAACCCGCCCACGGCCAGCGCCACCAGCGAAATGTGCAAGCCCGA
>JAIRMC010000029.1 GCA_031258965.1 Azoarcus sp.
GGGGGGTACATTACTCTTCCTTTCATTCCGTCATTGGTTCATTGACAATACGCGCCTGAATTTGGTCGGCAATACTCATGCCAATGATTCCAGGCTCGATATGGCTTGTGTTTACAATAAAGTCAGGGGACGGCGGCGCCTGGTACGGCGCGCTGATACCGGTAAAATCCGGGATCAGACCTTTCCTGGCTTTGCTGTAAAGCTGTTTGGAGTCCCGCGCCTCGCAGACTTCGAGCGGGGTATTCAAGTAGACTTCAAAGAAGTGTTCTTTCCCGATGATCCGCCGCGCCATGTCACGATCTTCCGCGAGAGGCGAAATCAGCGAACAAATGGCGATCAATCCGGCATCATTCATGAGATAGGCGATTTCCGCCACGCGGCGGATATTTTCCTTGCGCGCCGGGGGAGAAAAATCAAGATTGGCATTGATTCCACAACGCAAGTTGTCGCCATCCAGCACGTAGCAGAAATGGCCTTGCTCCGTGAGGTATTTCTCCAGTGCGTACGCCGTCGTACTTTTCCCCGATGCGGAAAGCCCTGTCATCCAGACCGTAAGTCCTTTCTGCCCGAGCCGCGCTTCGCGCGCTGCGCGCCCAATGTCTCCTCTTCCAGGGAAAATTTCATCGTGCCGCTTGGATGTCATGTTGTGCTGGCTCCTTCATAGTGCGTGGTCAAAGACGTATGGCATGGCGATGGGCGGGAAAGCGGTGCGCGGGTTCCTGTCCGGCGGGCCAGTCGGCGCAGTCTGAGGAAGGCGGGGTGTTCGTTCATTGCCGGGTTTCCCATGGCATCAAGCTTCCAGTCCGAAGAATTCGCGCAGGCAGTGCGCCGAATACGCGAGCATGTCTTCGGTAAGCCCCGGATAGAGGCCGATCCAGAAACTGCCGTTCATGATGCGATCCGCGCCCGCGAGCGCGCCGGAGACGCGGTAGTCGCGGCCTTGCATGTAGGGCTGGCGGGTGAGGTTGCCGGCGAAGAGCAGGCGAACGCCGATTTTGCGCCGGTCGAGATGGTCGAGGAGATCGGGGCGGCGGGCGGCGGCTTCCGGTTCGAGCGTGAGGGGAAAGCCGAACCAGGCGGGGTCGCTGTCCGGGGCGGCTTGCGGCAGTTGCAGGAATCGCTCCGTGCCGGAGAGGGCGCGCGCGAGGGCGGCGAAGTTCTTTTTCCGGGCGGCGATGAACTCTTCCAGCCGTTCGAGCTGGGCCAGGCCGAGCGCGGCTTGCATGTCGGTGATCTTGAGGTTGTAGCCCGCGTGCGCGTAGACGTATTTGTGGTCGTAGCCCGCGGGGAGTTTGTCCCAGTGCCCCCGGAAGCGGTGCCCGCAGGTGTTGTCCCGGCCGGGGGCGCAGTGGCAGTCGCGCCCCCAGTCGCGCAGGGATTCGGCGGCGCGTTTCAATGCGGGGTCGCTGGTGACGAGCGCGCCGCCTTCTCCCATGGTGATGTGGTGCGCGGGGTAGAAGGAGAGTGTGGCGATGTGGCCGAATGTCCCTGTTTTCTTGCCGCGATGGGTGGAGCCGAGGGCGTCGCAGCAATCTTCGATGAGCCAGAGGCGGTGTTTGTCCGCGATGGCGCGGATTTCTGCCGCCGCGAAGGGGTTGCCCAGGGTGTGCGCCAGGATGATGGCGCGGCTCCGGGGGCCGATGGCGGCTTCGATGGCCGCGGGCGCGGGGTTGTAGTCGGGCGGCGCGGAGTCGACGAAGACGGGGATCAGGCGGTTTTGCAGGATGGGATTGACGGTGGTCGGGAAGCCGGCGGCGGCGGTGATGACTTCGTCGCCCGGTTGCAAGGCGCGTCCGCCCAGGAGCGGCGAGCACAGGGCGGAGACGGCCAATAGGTTGGCCGAGGAGCCGGAGTTGCAACTGAGGGCGAAACCGGCATCCAGGAATCGGGCCAGTTTTTCTTCAAAGGCGGCGTTGAAGCGCCCCGTGGTGAGCCAGCCATCCAGGACGGCGTCTACGGCATAGGCCAGTTCTTGTGCGCCCAAGACTTTGCCGGAGGGCGGGATGGGGGTTTCGCCCGGAACGAAGGCGGGCGCGGGGGCGAGGTTTTCCGCGTAATCGCGGACGCATTGCAGGATGTGGGCGCGCAATTGGGTGGAATGCGGGGCGGGCGGCGGGTTGTGCGTCATGGGCGTTGCCCGCTTTGTGCAAAGGCGGCGATTTGCCGGAGGGTGAAGTCGCGCATGTCCGCGCCTTCCCGCCATGCGCGGTGCCAGGCGGCGGTGTGTTCGAGCGCGGTTTCCAGGCTCCAGCGGGGCCGCCAGCCGAGCCGGGCGCGCGCTTTGGCGGAGTCCAGTTTCAGGCAGTGCGCTTCGCGCGGATGGACGCGCGCGTCGATTTCGAGGGGGATTTCCCGCGGCTCTGGGGGTTGGGTCAGTTGTTGCGCCAGCCGTTGCGCGAGCCATTTCACGGGTTTTGTTTCGTCGTCCGCCGGGCCGAAATTCCAGGCTTCGGCGTAAGCGCCGCCTTCCCGGTAGAGCTTTTCCGCCAGCAGGAGGTAGCCGCGCAGGGGGTCGAGGACGTGTTGCCAGGGGCGGATGGCTTCGGGGAGGCGCAGGCGGATCGGCGCTCCGGCGTCGAGGGCGCGCAGGATGTCCGGAACCAGCCGGTCTTGCGCCCAGTCGCCGCCGCCGATGACGTTGCCGGCGCGCGCGCTGGCGATGCGGGCGCGGGATTCCGGCGCGTTGAAGAAGGCGGCGCGCCAGGCCGCCGCGACCAGTTCGGCGCAAGCCTTGCTGCTGCTGTAGGGGTCGTGGCCGCCAAGGGTTTCGTTTTCCCGGTAGCCCCAGGGCCACTCCCGGTTTTCATAGCATTTGTCGCTGGTGACGATGAGGATTGCCCGGATGGCATCGCTGCGCCGCGCGGCTTCCAGCAGGTTGACCAGGCCCATGACGTTGGTGGCGTAGGTCTCCGCCGGGGTTGCGTAGGACTGGCGCACCAGGGACTGGGCGGCCAGGTGCAGGACGATTTCGGGGCGCGCTTCCCGCACGGCCCGGTCGATGGCGTCGGCGTCGCGCAGGTCGGCGATGATCGAGCGCGTTTCCCGGTCGAGGCGGGCCAGCGCGAACAGCGAAGGGTCGGTCGGCGGCGGCAGGGCGAAGCCGGTGATTTCCGCGCCCAGGCGGGTGAGCATGAGCGAGAGCCAGCCGCCCTTGAAGCCGGTGTGGCCGGTGAGGAGAACGCGCTTGCCTCGCCAGAAGTCCGCGTTCATGACCAGGTTTTCCAGGGCGCTTGCCCGGACTGCCAGAGTTGTTCCAGGTGGTTTTTGTCGCGCAGGGTGTCCATCGGTTGCCAGAAGCCGCGATGTCGCCAGACGGAAAGCTGTTTGCGCGCCGCCAGGGTTTTCAGGGGGATGCCTTCCCAGGGTGTTTGGTCGTTTTCGATCAGGTCGATGACGGTGGGGGAGAGGACGAAAAAACCGGCGTTGATGAAGCCGTCGCCGTCGGCCGGTTTTTCGTCGAAGTCGATGACGGTTTCGCCTTCGATTCGCAGGGCGCCGAAGCGGCTGGGCGGCGCGGCGGCGGTGATCGTCGCCAAGCGTCCCTGTTCCTGATGGAAGCGGATGCTCGCGCCGATGTCGATGTTGCCCACGCCGTCGCCATAGGTGAGGCAGAAAGCTTCGTCAGGCGAGAGATAGCCCCGGATGCGGCGCAGGCGTCCGCCGGTCGGGGTTTCCTTGCCGGTATCCACGAGCGTCACCCGCCAGCGTTCGGCGTGACGCGCGTGCACTTCCATGTCGTTGCGGGAGAGGTCGAAGGTGATGTCCGAGGTGTGCAGGAAGTAGTTGGCGAAATATTCCTTGACGATGTAGCCCTTGTATCCCAAGCAGATGATGAAGTCGTTGATGCCGTGGCTGGAATATATTTTGAGGATGTGCCACAGGATCGGCATTTCCCCGATTTCGATCATGGGTTTGGGCTTGAGATGGGATTCCTCGCTGATGCGGGTTCCCAGCCCGCCCGC
>JAIRMC010000043.1 GCA_031258965.1 Azoarcus sp.
ACGGCGAACAGCGCCGCGTTGGCCGCGCCCGCTTCGCCGATGGCGAAGGTCGCCACCGGCACGCCTTTCGGCATCTGCACGATGGAATGGAGCGAGTCGACGCCGGAGAGCGCCCGCGATTGCACCGGCACGCCCAATACCGGCACGACGGTCTTCGCCGCCAGCATGCCGGGCAGGTGCGCCGCGCCGCCCGCGCCGGCGATGATGGCCTTCAGGCCGCGCGCCTTCGCGGTTTCGGCATACTCGAAAAGGAGATCGGGCGTGCGATGGGCGGAGACGACGCGCGCCTCGAAAGGCACGCCGAATTCCCTGAGGATGAGGGCGGCGGCCTGCATCGTCGGCCAGTCGGAATCGGAACCCATGACGAGACCGATACACGGCTGGCGCGCGTGCGCCGCGTCCGTTCTTGCATTCTTTTCAGCGCCCATGGCATGGATATGGTGGTGAGTCATGATTTTGGGAACCGATTTCGGCAATCACGAAATCGCTTGCTTGCGCGGAGGATAGCGCGGGAAGGCAATAGGTCTCGAAAAACTTGCGGCCATAAGACAACGCGGACTCATGCATGCCGCTTGTCTCCGCCGCGCCCGGCCTCCCGTTCCGCCGCTTCGATGGTGTTCGCCAGTAGCATGGTGATCGTCATCGGCCCGACGCCGCCGGGAACCGGCGTAATCAGGGCGGCAACGTCCTTCACGGCATTGAAATCCACGTCGCCGCAAAGCTTGCCGCCTTCTTCCGGCGGCAGGCGGTTGATGCCCACGTCGATGACGACCGCGCCGGGCTTGACCATGTCGGCGGTAACAAAGCGCGGTTTGCCCACCGCCGCGACGAGGATGTCGGCGCGGCGGGTATGGGCGGCCAGATCGCGCGTCCTGGAATGGCACACTGTCACGGTCGCGCCTGCGTTGATGAGGAGCAGCGCCATCGGTTTGCCGACGATGTTGGAGCGGCCAATGACGACGGCTTCCCTGCCGGCGGGGTCGATGCCGTTCGCTTCGAGCATTTTCATGACCCCGTAAGGCGTGCAGGGAATGAAACGGGGCGCGCCCTGCGCCAGCGCGCCAGCGTTTTCGGCGTGGAAGCCGTCGACGTCCTTGGCCGGGGCGATGGCTTCAAGCACGGCTTTTTCATCGAAGTGACGCGGCAACGGCAGTTGCACGAGGATGCCGTGTATGGCCGGGTCGGCGTTCAGTTCGGCGAGTTTGGCCAGCACCTCGGCCTGTGCCACATCCACCGGGTAAACGAGTTTTTGCGAGAAAAGCCCTGCCGCTTCGCAGGCATTGACCTTGTTGCGCACGTAGACCTGGGAGGCGGGGTCCTCTCCGATCAGGATCACCGCGAGGCCAGGGCGCTGCCCCCGCGCCGCCAGCGCCGCCACGCGCGCCTTGAAGGCCGTCCGCAGTTCTTCCGCCAAAGTCTTGCCATCGATCAAACGCGCGCTCATTGGATGCTCCCGGAAAAAGCAAGGGGGTCTAACAAAAGAAAGGCGAAAGATTCTAACAGTCCGCGCCCGTCAGGTAATCACGAAACGATCCGGGCACTTCAGCCCGACGCCGGTCACCTTGCCTTCGCCGTCCACATTGCGTACGGTCAGCTCGAACATGCCGATGCCGACGCGGTCGCCGACAACGACCCGGCGTCCGATGCGTTTGCGCAGCAGTTCACCGAGCGACAGGGACTTTTCTTCTTCCGCAAGCATGAAGCCGTAAGCCGAGGCCAGTTCGCCCGCGGCACAGGACGGGTCGACGGTGAATTCGCCGAAGAAACCGGCGTGGGCGCTCAGTTCGGTGTCGGTGCCGCCGCGCGCGAACAGTTTGGCGAGCTGTTCGGCGTGTTCCTCGCCCGCGACGAACCAGACCAGGTCGCCTTGGGCGAGGCGGGTGTCGATGCGCAAAGGCTGCACCTCGCCGCCGCGTACCAGCGACACGCAGCGCACGGCCAGTCCGCCGCATTCGGTGGCAACGTCGTCGGGGTGGCGGTTTTCGGCGGCAGAGCCGCTTTCGACGCGGAATTCGAGCAGATCGAGCGTGGCGCGGTCATCCACCCAGACTTCGCGCCGGTCGATGGGTTCGTCCCGTGGCGGCACCGAGACTTTCAACCATTGCGCCGCCATGGGCACGGTGGCGCCCTGCACGATGAGCGAAAGCAGTACGACCACGAAGGTGATGTTGAAAAGCAGAATCGACTCCGGCACGCCATTGACCACCGGCACGATGGCCAGCACGATGGGCACGGCGCCGCGCAGCCCCATCCATGACATGTAGGCGACTTCGCGCCCCGGAAAGCGGAAAGGCAGCAGCCCCGTCATGACGGCGAACGGGCGGGCGACCAGCATCAAGAATACCGCCATGGCAATGGCGCCGGAGGCGTGATCGAGCAATTGCATGGGTTTCACCAGCAGGCCGAGCACGAGGAACATGCAGGCTTGCGCAAGCCAGGCCAAGCCGTCCATGACCCGCAGCACGTGTTCCGTGGCGTGGCAACGCCGGTTGCCGACGATCACGCCCGCGACATAGACGGCAAGAAAGCCGCTGCCGCCAAGCAAATTCGTGGCGGCAAAGATCATCAGCCCGCCAGAGACGATGAGCAGCGCGTAAAGCCCTTCGGCCAATTGCAGGCGCAGGAGCATGCGCGCCAGCACGATGCCGCCGAAAAAACCGAATCCGCCGCCAAGCGCCATTTGCGCGGCCAGCATGCGCGCGAAGTTGAGCCACCCGGCCTGCCCGTCGTTGGTCAGCATGCCGACCAGCACGGTCACGAGCAGGATGGCCATGGGGTCGTTGGCGCCGGATTCGATCTCCAGCGTCGATTGCACCCGTTCGTTGAGCCGCACGCCGCCATTGCGCAGCAGGGTAAACACCGCCGCCGCATCGGTCGAACCAACGATGGCGGCAAGCAGCATGCCCATGCGCCAGTCCACGCCGAAAAGCCAGATCACGAAGATGCCGAGCATCGCCGTAGTGCCAATCACGCCCCAGGTCGCCAGCACGGCAGCCGGCCACAGGGCCACCCGCAGGCTGGACATACGCGTGCGCAGGCCGCCGTCGAGCAGGATCACCGCCAACGCCAGGCTGCTGACCAGTGAGGCGGTATTGAAATCGTCGAAGCGGACGCCGCCCGGCCCGTCCTCCCCGGCGATCATCCCCACCGTCAGGAATAACAGCAGCAAGGGCATCCCGAGCCGCGCCGACAGCGTGCTCGCCACCACGCTGATGAACAGCAGCAGGCCCGCGCCCAGGAAAAATGCGTTGCCGCCGTCCATCAGCGCCCCGCGTCCGCTTCGGCGGAGACGATCCGCCGGACGAGGCTGGCAAGTGACGGCGCACCCATTTTTTCCATGACTCGCGCCCGATGAACTTCCACCGTCTTGATGCTAATACCGAGCACGTCGGCGATCTGCTTGTTGAGTTTGCCCGCGACGATGAGATCGAGCACTTCGCGCTCGCGCGTGGTGAGTTGCGCCAGCCGCCGCGCGGTGTCGGCCCCGCCGCGCCGCCGCGCGCGCGTCTCGCGCTCTTGTATGAGGCAGTCATCGACAAGCCGGAGCATCTCCTCTGCGGCGAAAGGCTTTTCGATGAAATCCGCCGCGCCTTTCTTGAGCGCCGCCACCGCCATCGGCACGTCGCCGTGGCCGGTAATGAAAATCACCGGCAGCGCCGAACAGCGGCGGCAAAGCTCCTCGAACAATTCCAGGCCGCTCATGCCCGGCATGCGCACGTCGAGCACGAGGCAACCCGCCAGCGTCTCGTTCCAGGCCGCGAGGAAATCTTCAGCGCGGGAAAAGGCGCCGACCTTGTGCTTGTGCGATTCCAGCAGCCAGACCAGGGAATCGCGTTGCGCCTCATCGTCGTCGACGACAAACACCTGTTGTTCGATCAGTGCCTCACTCACGAGCGGCCTCCTCCACGGGCAGGGTAAAGGCGAATATGGTACCGCCTTCCGGATTGGATTCGACGACAAGCCGCCCATCGTGAAGTTCAATGATCGAGCGGCAGATCGCCAGCCCCATCCCCATGCCGTCGTCCTTGGTCGTGAAAAAGGGCTGGAACAGGCGTTCGCGGTCTTCCTCGCTGATGCCATGACCACGGTCGATGACCGCGATCTCGACCAGGCGTTCGTCGCGCGCCCGCGCCCGCACGGAGAGCGTACGTTCCTCGCCGGAAGCGTCCTTCATCGCGTCGAACCCGTTCCTCACGAGATTGAGGACGACCTGCTCGATCATGATCCGGTCGGCATGCACATCCGGCAGGCCCGGCGCGATGTCCACCGTCAGGCGCATGCTCCGGCGGCGGGCGTCGATTTCGGCGAAGGCGAGCGCCTCATCCAGAATGGTCGCCACCGGCGCGGCCGTGCGGCGCGGCTCGCTTTTTTTCACGAACTCGCGGATGCGACGGATGATCTTGCCCGCGCGTTCGGCCTGCGCGGCCGCTTTTTGTATCGCGGGCAACAATTCCCGCGTATCCGCCCCCGCCTGCATGCGCGCCGCGCACCCATTGCAATAATTGACGATGGCCGACAGCGGCTGGTTGATCTCGTGCGCCAGCATCGAAGCCATTTCGCCCATCGTGATGAGCCGCGCCGTGCGGGAAATGCGCTCCTCCTGCCGCCGGGCCGTTTCAGCCGTCTCCTTGCGGTCGGTGATATCCGTGGCGATGCCAAGCCGGACGACGCGCCCATCCACCCATCGCATCGCCTGCTCGCGCACGTGATACCAGCGTCCGGTGCGCGGCTGCGCCAACTCGCCGTCAAACAATTCGCAGGGCACATCGTCGATGCCAAGCCCGCGCGGATCCACCCGGTAATCCCCGCGTTCGGGCAAAGGCACCACCAGCCCGTGCAAAACCAGGCCCATGGTATCGGCCCCGTGCAGGGCGCGGAAAGCGCGATTGGCAAAAAGGATTTCGCCATTGCGCACATCGGCGGCGTATACAGCGGCTTCCAGCCCATCGAGCACGGCTTCCAGGCGCTCCCGCGCGTCAGCGCCCGCCGTTGCGTTTTCCATGTGTCTCCCGCGAGGTCAATTGCATGCCGGATTCTGTTTCGGCCCTTCATCACGGAGAACCGCCAAAATCGCTAGTTTAATGTGAATGCGTCCCGGATTTTGCGCGACTTGGGCTAGAATGCAATGCAAAAGCCTCCGCACTCATTTGCCAAAAAACATGGAGTGTGGCAAATAAAAAATGCCGCTAACTTTTTGACAGCGAGAAAAACGATGTATCTGGATTTGCTCCGCCTGAACGATATTCGTCGCATGCGCGACGAAGCCGATCTTCTCGTGGACGGCCATGCGGTCGATGCCGCCATCGACCGCATGGCCGCCGACATCACCGCGCGGCTCTCCGATGCCGATCCGATCGTGTTCGCGGTCATGAACGGCGGCCTGATACTGGCCGGGCACCTGCTGCTGCGGCTGGATTTCCCGCTCGAAATATCGTATCTCCACGCCACGAGATATGGCAACGCCATCAATGGCGAAGACATCGAATGGCGTGCCCGTCCGAATGCCAACGTGCAGGGGCGCACCGTGCTGGTCATCGACGACGTGCTCGATATTGGCAACACCCTGATAGCCATCACCGACCACCTGCGCGAAATGGGCGCGCGCGAAACATTGACCGCCGTTCTCGTCAACAAACTACACGAACGCAAGGCCCGCCCCGACCTGCGCGCCGATTTCACCGGGCTGGAACTCCCCGACCGTTTCCTCTTTGGTTCCGGCATGGACTATCGCGGCTACTGGCGCAATGCACGAGGCATTTACGCGGTCAAGGATCTGTAGGATGCTGGTAACATTCAAATCCCGCGCCGGGGCCGACGTCATCATGCTTGGCGAGGCCGCCGGGCAACTGCTCGCCGCGCTTGGCAAGGATGCGGGTGAAGCCAAGGGCGTCGTCACCGTCGAACAACTGCCGGAAGCCATCTCGCGCCTGCAATCCGCCATTGAGAACGAACGCGCGCGGCAAAACGCGAAAACCGCCGCCGAACGCGAAGCCGCCGAAGAGGCCGAACGCGAAGCGGGCCGCATCGGCATGGCCGCTTCCGTCAACCTGGCGCAGCGTGCCTGGCCGCTCCTCGACCTGCTGCGACGCGCGCAAACCGCCAACGTCCCCGTAGTCTGGGGCGTCTGAGAACAGCGCGCTTGATTCGCATCGACGAACCCTGCTACCAAGCTTTGACTGCCGACGCCGAAATCGTCGAGAGCGATGGCTATGGCGCAAAAGTGCTGCTGCTGGCCGACAAAAGCTACCTCAAACTCTTTCGCCGCAAACGGTTACTGTCGTCGGCGCTGTGGCGTCCCTATGCGCAACGCTTCGCCGATGCCTGCCGCGCGCTGGCCGAGCGCCGCATCTCCTGCCCTGAAGTCATCGCCCTTTACCGCATCCCCGCCATCGAGCGCGACGCCGTGCATTACCATCCCCTGGCGGGACAGACCCTTCGCCAGATACTGGGACAGGGTCTTGGCGAACCAGACGCCGCGCAACTGCGCCAGCAACTTGGCGCATTCGTCGCCCGTCTACACGCTACGGGCATTTATTTTCGCTCGCTGCATCTAGGCAACATCGTCCTGACCCCGCAAAAGGCGTTCGGACTCATCGACCTTGCCGACATGCGTGCATACCGGCGCAACCTGGGCCGCATCCTGCGCCAGCGCAACCTCAAACACATGCTGCGCTATCCGGAAGAAGCCGGATGGCTTGCCGGAAACGGAGAATTCCTTGCCGCCTACCGCGCAAACGCGGCGTGAGCGGAAATGTGTTGAATAGCGCCAAGGCCCATCCCCGATACCTGAGAGCGGGACTGGATTGAGTTCGCCCTGCATTGCTCGCAATGACGATGGGCGCGGTCAATGTTTCCATGAGGATGGCCACGCATTTCCTGCGAGCGGCGCGGTATTCAGTCCGCGCCGACCGGATACGAACCCAACACCTTGACGAAGCCCGCGCGCGCGCTGAATTCCGCGAGCGCGGCGGCGACCGGCGCATCAGCGCGGTGGCCGAGGATGTCGATATAGAACACGTATTCCCACATACCGCCGGGCGCGGGACGCGATTGCAGGCGCGACATGTCGATGCCGTGCCGGGCGAAGGGTTCGAGCAGCGTGTGGACAGCGCCTGGGCAGTTGGGCGCGGAGCAGACAAGCGAGGTTTTGTCCCGCCCGGAAGGGTCGGCCTCGTGGCGCGCGATGACGAGGAAGCGCGTGGAATTGCTGGAGTTGTCCTCGATGTTCGAGGCCAGTTTGCCGAGTCCGTAAAGCTCCGCCGCCGCTTCGCCCGCGATGGCGCAGGATTCCGGGTCTTCCGAGGCCATGCGCGCAGCTTCGGCATTGCTCGCCACCGGCACGCGCGGCAGGCTTGCGAGATTGCGGTTGAGCCATTCGTGGCATTGGGCGAGCGATTGCGCGTGCGAATAGAGCCTTCGCGCCGCGCCAAGGTTTCCAGCGCGCGAGAGCAGGTGGTGATGGATGCGCAGTTGCACTTCGCCGCAGACTTTGAGCGAATGCGCAAGCAGCAGGTCGAGCGTGCTGCCGACCGCGCCTTCGGTGGAGTTTTCGACCGGCACGACGCCGTAGTCGGCATGAGTCGATTCCACGGCACGGAATACTTCATCGATGGAGACTTGCGGCAGCAACAAGGGCGCGGAGCCGAAGTGCTTGCGGCTGGCACTTTCGGAGAACGTGCCAGCCGGGCCGAGATAGGCGACTTTGAGCGGCAGTTCGAGCGCGAGGCAGGCCGACATGACTTCGCGGAAAATCTGCCGCACCGCGCCCTCCGGCAAGGGGCCGGGATTGAGACTGGCGATCCGTTGCAGCACCTGCGCTTCGCGTTCCGGGCGGTAGGGATATCCAGCTTCGCCGTGGCGCGCCTTGATCCTGCCGACGTCCTGCGCACACCGGGCGCGGCGACCCAGGAGTTCCAGTAGTTGGCGGTCGAGTTCATCGATTTCCCGGCGTTTGCCCGCCAGTTCTTCTTGCAGCGCCCCGTTCATGAGTCCTTGCCGAAAAAAGCGCTTACTGTGGCATAAACATCGGAACAAGGCTAGCCGCCACGAAGCGCACTGTTGCGACGGAGATATTGCGTGAATAATTCACAGACAGTAAAATGCTGGCATTTCCAGCATCCGCGGGCCATGAGCGCGTCCAGCGTCATCCGGCGGCCATGACGGCGAAAACGGACTTCGGGAGGATGAGTCATGGTGGCATACGCGGCGGGAGCGCCCACGATGGAAGAGATGATCTGCCTGTATCTGTACGACGACATCAAGCCCCCGGCGGCGGGCGCGCTCAAGACGAAACAGGATGTCCTCGCCTTGGCAAAGGCGACGCGCCAGGACGTGGAGATCGACAAGAACTGGTTCATGACGCAGGGAGGCGGGAGGTTTGTACACATTGCGCGGTTCAATATCGTGAGGCGGTTTTTGGCGAAGAAAGATAATTTGATGCCGGGTTTCTATACGACAAAAGATATTTTCAATGCCTACAAAATTCCAAATATACCGAAAAAGCGGATGTTTGGTCTGAAGCAATACGAATATGGTATTAACGACAGCGACTTTACTGATCGTTGCGAAGTATTCGGCTCCAGTAATTTCAGAATCAATGACATGGCACAGTTCATCATCAACCCAAATGGAACACGCGAAATTCGCAGCATATGGGTCGAGCCGGTCGACGACGATTACGACTACGAAAGCAGCAGTTGGGAAGCCAAAATCAGTAACATTCTGACAGAAAGCGAGATCGACCCTTGGAGAATTGGCCGGAAAGTTGCAATCAAATTCACAGGGAACGTTCACGGGATTCACTTTTTTGCAGAAAGGGATTTAAGTAGGCTGGAAGCCCAAAACAGGCAGTTTGAAGCACTGAGACATTCTTCATTGTTTGATAGAATAGTGCCCTTCGTGACGCTTCACAACAAGAAAATGGACAGCTTGCATGCGAAAGCTATTTTATATTCAAAAGTTCTGGTCAATCATGGGGAACATCCGCCAACGGTCAGAATTGCGCGCGACGCCCCCTCCAGGTAAACAGAAAAACGGAAATATCCGAGGGAGTATCTTAATGGTCGCAAAACGTTTTTCTCGCCTGAAAACATACACGGCATACATTTTTGTCCTATGCACCCTCGCGTTGGCGTCGATTTTGCCAGCAACTTATTACGCACAAACGCAAGGTGTTTGTCTGAAAGCAGGGCGGGTACTGAGCGAGGAAGAGCTTCGGAAAACGGTGTTAATAAATACGGTTAACAATGTACTCAAACTTGCTTCCATGAACAACTGGAAAATAGATAATGATGACTTTTTGATTAACGTTGCTATTAACACCCCTGCGCGGGAAACAGACATCAAAAAACTTATAGATGCTTCCTATAATAACGGGAAGTCTATTGAGGAAAATTTTGGGCTTAGCATCCTCCTGGAAGGTCGTAGCAAAAAAGCGTTTAATCCCACTCAATTGTTTGAGCCATTTACATTAATAACCTATGAGCATGGAGTTAACGGCGACGTAACGTTTTTTGCTTCCAATTATGTTAACAAAGTGTTATTTGCGGATCTCGAGGCAAAATACAAAGAGATCGCTATACGTGAAATGAGTGTATATAGAAGATTGTTAGGATATGGTAACCACTATTTCCACTTCTATCCTCCGCCGTTATTTTTTTCATTCAAACGTGAATGTTGTGACAACAAGGGACAAGACAACCGAGACTATCTTGAAAAAAGGCGAATAGCATACAAAGAAGCCCTGTCGTCAATAGCAAAGGATACGGCAACAAGGAGCAATATCTTCTCGAAAACTATTGCCACGGTATCTAATTGCGGTGATATTTTAATGGCAACCAAACATAATACAATTCATTGGCTTGGCAACCAATTTGAAGGTGAGGAGTGGCCGTAAACACTCCGGCGATTCCCGCGTTTTTTCCGTGACACAGGAGGTTAGAGCATCATGACACAAGAAGTTTTCATCAAACTCGACGGCATCGAGGGCGAATCCAAACAGGCCAAACACAAAGGCTGGATCGACGTGCTCGACTTCAGCTACAGGGTCACCCAATCGTCCTCGATGTTTACGGGCGGCGGCGGCGGCGTGGGACGAGCCGACTTTCCACCCCTGACTTTCACGCACTATATCGACAGGGCATCACCCAATCTGTTCAAATACTGCGCAGCGGGAAAGCATATTCCCGAGGTGGAATTATCGGTGTGCAAGGCGGGTGACGGATCGAAGGAATTCGTCAATATCAAACTGTTTGAAGTCCTGGTGGTCGATGTCGGGCCAAATGGCTCGTCCGGCGCGCAGACGATAGAAACGGTCAGCCTGTCCTACTCGAAGATCGAAATCAAGGTCAAGGAACAGAACGCCGACGGCGCCATGGGTGCGGAAATATCCGGGACATGGAACGTCAAGACGAACAAGGAATAGAGGTATAGCGCAATACCTACCGACTCTGCCCGCAATAGTCGTTTTGATCGACAAAGGCGCCGCCTTTTAAACCAATCGTCATTGCAAGGGGACGGCCCCGTGGCAATCCATGGCTCGACTGGATTGCCACGGGCCTTCGGGCTTCGCAAATTGGCGAGTTGCACACCGCAGGGGAAGCTGAACATCGCGCTGCGGCCACCCGAAATGTTCGCCAAGCGCGCCGCCCCGGTAAAAGCGGACAAGTCTAAAAAACGCCTGACAGTCGCCACGAAGCGCACGGAGCTTGTGAAACAGGCGTCAGCCGTCGGCGTTGATCCGCGCGATGAGTTCTCCAAGCACTTTTTCCGCCTGGTCGTTGGCGATCTGGCAAGTACCCGCCGCTTCATGGCCGCCGCCGCCGTACTCAAGCATCAGTTCGCCGACATTGGTTCTGCTGGAACGGTTGAGGATGGATTTGCCGGTGGCAAAGACGGTATTTTGTTTTTTCAAGCCCCACATGACGTGGATGGAAATGTTGGTTTCCGGAAACAGGGCATAAATCATGAAGCGATTTGTGGCGTAGATGATTTCTTCATCGCGCAGATCCAACACCGCCAGATTCCGGTGAACCGTGGTGCAACGTTTGATTTGTTCTTTCGCCTCTTCGGTATGTTGGAAATAGAGTTCCTTGCGCTCCACGATGTCGGGAAGTTCAAGGATTTCTTCGACAGTGTGCTGCTTGCAATAGCCGATCAATTGCATCATCAGCACATAGTTGCTGATCCGGAATTCGCGGAAACGCCCAAGCCCCGTGCGGGAATCCATTAAATAATTGAGCAGTACCCAACCTTTCGGGTCGAGAATTTCGTCGCGGGTAAACCGCCCGCTGTCGGCCTTGTCCACCGCCGCCATGATGTCGTCGGAAATCTTGGGGAAGGTGCTTTTTCCGCCGTAATAGTTATAAACCACTCTCGCTGCCGAGGGCGCGTCCGGGTCGATGACGTAATTCTGGCGTTCACCGGTATTGCGCAGGGTTTCGGACAAATGATGATCAAACGCCAGATGCGCGCCGGGAACATAGGGCAGGTTGGTGGTGATGTCCCGGTCCGTGATCTGAATAATGCCATCCTGCATATCCTTGGGATGCACGAACTTGATTTCGTTCAGGAGATCGAGTTCTTTCAGGAGCACGGCGCAGACCAGGCCATCAAAATCGCTGCGCGTGACCAGACGGAATCTTTGCTCTTCGCTCATGGTAAATCTCCGGCGGAAAATGCGACGCGCTTATTAGAGCATACGCGGCGCGGCGCGCTGGGTAACCGGTCACGGTCGACGCGTTTTCCCTGCCAGCGTTTTGCATACGGCGTCGATCATCCGCCGGGCGAGCGAGCCGCCATGCGGCAGGACGGGCAGGTCGTCGAAGCGAAACCAGCCGAGGCCTTCGATTTCATCTTCTTGCGCGACCAAATCGCCGCCAAGATAGTCGGCGGTGAAGCCGAGCATCAGCGAATGCGGATAGGGCCAGGACTGGCTCCCGAAATAGCGGATGTTGTGGATGTCGACGCCCGCTTCTTCCCATATTTCACGGCGCAGGCAATCTTCAGCCGATTCCCCCGCCTCGACGAATCCGGCCAGGGCGCTGTACATACCGGGAACGAAGTGCGGCGAACGCCCAAGCAGGATTTCATCGCCTTTGAGAACGACGCCGATGGCGACCGGCGAGAGGCGCGGATATGCCTTGTGGCCGCATGCCGGACATTCGCACGCGGCTTCCGCACGAGCGGGTTCCATCGCCTGCCCGCAAGCGCCGCAAAAGCGGTTGTGCAACACCCAGGCGGCAAGCTGTCTGGCGCGCACGAATGCGGCGAGTTGTCCAGGCGGCCACTGCCCCCACAGTGTGCGATAGTCGCCAGCGGACAGTCCCGGCGGCATGGCGAGACCGGCGGGCCAGACCCGCATCACGCAATCCCGCCCCCCCAGGATGCCGAAGCGAAACGCTCGCGAAGAAGGCCCCAGGCTTTGCAGCATCGGCTGGCGCGGCAATGCCGCGTCCAGGCCGATCAGCAGTTTTTGCCCGATGAACGGAAAAACAAGCACGCGCCCGTCCGCATCGGACGGATCGACAAGGCCATAAGCAGGCTCAAAATCCGGCGCGGCAACGATCATGGCTCATCCGGGAAGGTTTCAGACGCGTCCGTCCCCTGTATCCTTATGGAAAGGACCAAGCAGGAAGTCTCGTATGACGGCGATCTGGTCTTCGGCCATCAGCATCGGGGCATGGCCGATGCCGGGGAATTCGACGAGTTTTGCCTTCGGGCCGCGCCGGCCCATCTCCAGCCAGGTCTCGCGCTTGAGCAGATCCGATTCCGCGCCCCGGATTGCCAGTACCGGATGACGAATGTGGTCAAAAGCATTCCACACATCGACATCAAGAAGAATGGGCAGCATGTGAAAAGGGTCGCCCAGGGCGGAGTCATATACGAAGGCATGCCCCTTTTCGACCGGGCGCACGCTGTAGCGGGCGAGGTGCCGCCACTGCTCGTCGGTGAGCGGGCCGAAGGAAGCGCCGATTTCGCGCAAATAGGCTTCGACGTCGTCCAGAGAGGGAAATACCGGCGCGCGTCCAATGTATTGCCCGATGCGCCGCAGCGATTCGGCGGTGATCCGCGGCCCCACATCGTTGAGCACGAGGCGGCGCACCGGCGTATGCGGCTGGCTAGCGAGCAGCATGCCGATGACGCCGCCCATCGACGTACCCACCCAATCGACGTGCAGCACACCCAGCCGCGCGATGAGCGTCACCATGTCCGAGACATAGAGCGGGAAGGTGTAATCGGATTTCACGCCAAGCCAGTCGCTGCGACCGCGCCCGACCACGTCCGGGCAAACTACCCGGTAATCGCTGGAAAGCGCCTGGGCGAGCATGTCGAAATCGCGTCCGTTGCGCGTGAGGCCGTGGACACAGAGCAGCACTCTTGGATTATCCGGATCGCCCCACTCCGTGTAGGCCATGTGATGCAGCCCATGCGGCCCCATGCACTGGACGACGCGCTCGCGCATGCCGGAGACCGCGCGCGCGCGCCCGGCAAACCGGAAAAACCGCCGCAAAAAGTGAGGGATGGACATGGAAAGGCAATCCTCGATAAATGGAAGAGTTGTACAAGTCTAGCATCCCCGCCGCCAGCCGTAACGCGGGTGACATCGAAGCGCCGCCGCGACGGAAGCGCCCTCGTTCGTGGACGCCGGTTTTCTTCAGGATCAGTTAATGCCTTTCTCTTTCAGGAAAGGCACATAGGCCCGGTCTTCCTTCATGATGTGGTTCATCAGCCACGATTGAAGGAAATGCAACATTTCGTCCGAGACCGATTCGCCCTTTTCGAACTTGAGCAACAATTCGAGCGCATGCCGCGCAAATTCATCATGCCGCGCGCGATGCGCTTTTTCTTCCGGATAACCGAGACGGTTGAACAAGTCTTCCTCGGCAATGAAGTGATTGACGGTGTAATCCACGAGTCCTTCCAGGATTTCCTTGAGCACTTCCCGCTCCGGATTGCGGGATTCTATTTCGTCATAAAGACGGTTGGTCGCGTCAACCAGCCAATGATGCTGTTTATCTATGGAGTCAATGCCCAGTATGAAAGCATCGGACCATGGCATGAAAGGCATGAAAGCATCTCCTTTTCGTATTTCGTATCGTCGATAGCGAACAATGATACCCCTCCGGCCAGGATGGCGCGACAGCAATGCTATACTCCGCGCCCCGCACGCGAAGAGACAGCCATGCGCATTACCCGCCGCCTCGAATTCGATGCCGGTCATCGCATTCCGGCTCATGCCAGCCAATGCCGGAACCTTCACGGGCACCGTTACGTTATCGAAATAAGTCTTGACGGCAACATCATCGACGCCCCCGCCAATGCGGTCAACGGCATGGTGATGGACTTCAGTGAAATAAAACGCATCGCCTGGGAAAAACTGGTCAGCCGATGGGATCACGCCTTTCTCGCTTGGCGCGATGATACTCGCGTGGTGGAATTCCTCGCTTCCCTGCCTGACCACAAAACCGTGATTTTCGACACGGTGCCGACGGTGGAAAACCTCGCCGCAGCCGCTTTCGACATCCTCGACACCGCTTACCGCGATATTTACGGCAACAGTTTGCGTCTCGAACGGGTCAGGCTGTTCGAGACGCCGAACTGCTGGGCCGACGCCACGCGCAAGGGCTGAACCCGCGCATGACGGCCCGATCATGGCGCTTATGCAACGGCTTTTTTGTCCGCCTTGATGCCCGGCTGCGCCAGCAGGGCCGATGGCGGCAAGCCCAGCGCATCGGCGAGTCTGCAAATATTGAGCAGCGCAATGTTGCGCTGGCCGCGCTCGACACCGCCCACATAACTTCGGGCCAATCCGCTTTTCTTCGCCAGCCGCTCCTGCGACCAGCCCCGATTCTTTCTTATTTCGCTCAAACGTAAACCAAACAGACTGCGTGGATCGTCCGACATGGCTCTTTCTCCATGGTGGGCCGCTCTCCCGCGTGCAGAATCAAGCCGCCCCAACAAACCAAGAAATCCCTAAAGGGGATACTGCTATGCGAAGCCATTATAACCCCTTGTTTGCGGATTTCCACAATAGACAGAAGCAAAATATTCTGTAGAAGAAATCCCAGGGAAATGCAAATCAGGATGGCGATGCCGTCCCGGCGTGTTCCAGCACCGCGGCAAAAAAGCCGTCCGTTCCATGAGCGGACGGGGACAGGCGCAAACGCTCGCCCGTCCCCGGTGCAATCCCCTGCCGCGAAAGAATATCTTCCGCCGATAAATGCGTGAATTCAGGATGCGCCGCCAGGAAAGCATCGACGACATCATCGTTTTCCTCGCCGAGCAAACTGCAAGTGGCGTACACCAGACGCCCGCCCGGACGCACCAACCTTGCCGCGGCAGCCAATATCGCCTGCTGGCGCGCGACCATTTCGGCAATCGCCGTCGGCGTCTGCCGCCATTTGAGATCGGGATTGCGCCGCAAAGTGCCCAGGCCGCTGCACGGCGCATCGACCAGCACGCGCCCGGCCTTGCCCGCGAGGCGCTTGAGCCGGGCGTCGCGCTCGTGCGCGATCAGCATCGGATGCACATTGCTCAGCCCCGCACGCGCCATGCGTCCGCGCAGCCGTGCCAAGCGTTTTTCGGCCACATCGAGCGCGTAAAGACGTCCGCTCGAACGCATCAGCGCGCCCAATTGCAAAGTCTTGCCACCCGCACCGGCGCAAAAATCGACCACGAGTTCGCCGCGTCCGGGCTGCACGAGAAAGCCGAGAATCTGGCTGCCCTCATCCTGTACCTCGAAGCTGCCGTCGAGAAACAGCGCATGCCTTTGCAGCGCCGGTTTGTCCGCGAGCCGGATGCCATGCGGCGACAAAGGGCACGGCGCGGCCTCCAGCCCGTCCGCGCGCAAGCGGGCCAGCACAGAGTCGCGCCCCGCCTTGAGGATGTTGACCCGCAAATCGAGCGGGGCTGGCTGGTTGAGACTGTGCGCCAATCGCAACACGTCGGCTTCGTCATGGATGGCGAGCAACCGTTCGCACAGCCAGTCGGGCAAGTCGGCGCGCTCGGCGAGCGTCCCCTCGTCGAGCTTCGCCCTCTTTACCTTCTCGATCCAGCGGTTTTCCTCGACCGACACGATGCCCTCGAACTGGCGCATCGGCCAGCCCTCCCCGCGCGCCAGCCACGCCAGCAGCAATTGCCACGGCGTCGCCTCGCTCCCGGCCAGGCGGCGCAGCCAGCGCAAACGGCGCAGCACGCCATAAACCGTCCCGGCAATGAGCGCGCGATCCCGATGCCCAAGCGCGCGATGTTCGCGGAAAAACCGCGACAACACCGCATCCGCCGGATATTCAAAATCGAGCGCGATGCCTAGCGCCCGCGCCGCTTGTGAAACGAGGCTGCCCGCGCCCGGCGCGGCGGCTCCCGTATTTCCCTGTTTCTTCATGGGATGATTACTTGTCCGGACTGATGGAAGTCGCTTCGAGAACGAGCGTTACCGATTTAGTATCGTCGAGGACGGCGCGTACCGGCACCATGTAGCGGTCGCGCGCGAGCCAAAGATCGATGGCGATCTGGCCGTCCTCGGAATGAATCCTGAAATGCCGCGTGGCAAAGCTGCCCGCCGGAACCCGCGTGTCGTCATCCTCCAGATGCGTGATCCGGGCACGGCGCGCGTCCTTGTTGCCGACCGCGAGCAAACCTTCCGGCAGCCTCTCCGCGTGACCGATCTGGTGCCACACGCTGAGGATGTCTTGATCGCCCGCCGTCAGGCTGGCGCTGCGCCGCTCGCGCGTACCGCGATAAATCCCCACCCGCGCCTTGTCCCAATCGAACAGCGCCATTTCCGGCGTCTTGCCCAACTGGGTGACATCGAAGCGCCGGGGGCGCAGACCATTCTCCCCGACATCGCCTTCACTCTGCTGCACATAACCAAGCTTGCGCAAAGCCGCCGCCACGCCCGTCGTCTCCACCGCGAGGCGCATCCGGTATTGGCTGCCGTCATGCGACCACGTATGCCGCGCCTGCCCGACGGACAATCCCCCAAAACCCAGGGCCACCTGATATGCCACCTCGCCTTTTTCTGGCCACTTCGCCGGAGACCATCCCCCCGCCTGCGCCCATCCCGTGGCGGGCATCATGCCGAAAACGGGAAACGTCAGCGCAACGGCAAAAACCATCATGGCGCGGATCATCGTCGCATTCATTCCATCACTCCCTGTCCAGCGGCGGCAAATGCAGCGCAAACCGCGCGGAGCCGACGCCCGCCACCGCAACGCGACCATCCCCCATAATGGACAGCCTCCCCTCGACGAACCAGCGCACGGCCTGCGGATAAATACGATGTTCCTCGGCAAGCACGCGCGCGGCGAGGCTGTCCTCGTCATCGTCGGGCAAGACCGGCACCACGGCCTGAATCACGACAGGCCCGCCGTCGAGTTCCAGCGTCACGAAATGCACGGTCGCCCCATGCACGCGCACTCCCGCCGCGAGCGCGCGCCGGTGCGTATGCAGCCCCGGAAAAGACGGCAAGAGCGACGGATGGATGTTCAGCAAGCGTCCCGCATAATGACGCACGAAATCCTCGCCTAGTACCCGCATGAAACCGGCGAGCACGACCAGATCGGGCGCGTGGGCGTCGATGGCCGCCTGCAACGCGGCGTCGAAACGGGCGCGATCCGCATGATCGCCATGGGCGACGACGGCGGTATCCACCCCCCGCCGCGCCGCGAACGACAGCCCGGCGGCATCGGCGCGGTTACTGATTACCGCGCCGATGCGCGCCCCCGGAATCCCCGCCCGGACGATGGCTTCCATATTGCTGCCCCGGCCGGAAATCAGAATGACGACGGATTTCATCCCCCGGTCTGCCCCCGGCGGCGCGCGGCGCGCCCGTTCCCGACGCCAGCGGTTTCCACGACAGCCTTCCCGCAGAATACCAAGAACATTATCCTTCCCAAAACGGCACATCCCGAAAGAGCCGCATAGTAACGCCAGTCCGCGAAAAACACCAAAACAATCGCATGCGCGCCAGCCGGACGAACACCGCGCCGCCCGTTTGCGGTAACCTGCCCCCCCCAAGCCGCGCCATGCCCTCCGTGCCCTCCGAATTCGACCTCATCCGCCGCTATTTCACCCGTCCGGTCACGCACACCGGCCTGTCCGTTGGCGACGACGCGGCGCTCGTCAGCATCGCGCCGGGCGCGCAACTGGCGGTCACGACCGATACGCTCGTGGCGGGCGCGCATTTCTTTCCCGACGCCGCGCCGCGCGACCTGGGCTGGAAAACACTCGCGGTCAATCTCTCCGACCTCGCGGCAATGGGCGCACAGCCACGCTGGGCAACACTCGCCCTGACCCTGCCCGGCATCGACGAAAACTGGATCGCCACATTCGCCGTCGGCTTCTTCGACTGCGCCGGGCAATATGGCGTAGACCTCGTCGGCGGCGACACCACGCGCGGGCCGCTCGCCATGACCGTAACCCTGCTCGGCGAAATCCCGGCGGGCGCGGCGCTCACCCGCTCGGGCGGAAAACCCGGAGACGACCTCTGGGTCTCCGGCCAGCCGGGGCTGGCCGCGCTGGGGCTGGCCCATTTGCGGGAGCGCATCCGGCTTACCGACGCCTCCCGCGCGCTCGCCGCCCTGCACCGCCCAACCCCGCGCATCGAACAGGGCGCGGCCCTGCGTGGCATGGCGCACGCAATGATCGACATCTCCGACGGCCTCGCGGGCGATCTCGGCCACCTATGTGAACGCTCCGGTCTCGGCGCGACGCTCGACGCAGCCGCCCTGCCCATGGCGGCGCTACGCGAAACCGGCGCGGACGAAGCCCTCGCCCGCCGCTGCCTGCTCGCGGGCGGCGACGATTACGAACTGCTCTTCGCCGCTCCTCCCTGCGCGCGCGACGGCATCGAAGCCCTCGCCCGCCGCCTCCGCCTGCCATTCACCCGCATCGGACAACTCGACGCCCGCGCGGGGCCAATACAGCTACGCGAGACTGGCGGCAGCGTTCATACAATAGAAGCTTCCGGTTACGACCACTTCATCATGAATTTATAATACCCATCCTTCTAGACAGGAAAAGCGGGAATCGCCGCCTATTGCCCAAGACATAGAATGCAGGCATGATGCCTTCCTCATTCCCCCGTGGCGCGCCCCATGTCCCGTTCAACCACCCCGCACGACGCGCTGTTCAAGAAATTCCTCGGCCACACCGACACCGCCCGGGATTTCCTCGACATCCATTTACCCAAGCCCCTGCGCGCGCTCTGCGACCTCACCACCCTGCGCCTGGAATCCGGCTCCTTCATCGAACCCGCGTTGCGCAATGCCTGCTCCGAC
>JAIRMC010000068.1 GCA_031258965.1 Azoarcus sp.
TCGTGTCCACGACGGATTTCGTCATTGCGAATTTCAACGTGATCGACGATTTCTCCACCTCCGCGACAGCCGTCCTCGGCTATTACTGGTCGGCACAATACACGCCGGACAACGACCGCGTCTGGTTCGCGCGCGGCAACGAGATTTGGGTCTATGATGCCAACAACCTTCCCGCAACGGTTGGAACACTGCCGATGAATACCCTGAACGGCGGTGGAAGCTATGACAGCCTTAACGACCTTACCTACGTTGGCGTGTCGACAACCGTCTCCCTGCGCGGCTACCGTTCGCCGCTGCAACGTTCCAACACGCCTTTCGCGCACGCGGCCCGCGCCTTGACTCGTGGCCGTCCGGAACTCACCGAAGAAGAATTCCAGCAACTTCAAACGGCCTTGCAATCGAAGCCGTAAACGTCTTGTCCGGCGGGGCCGCGCTTACCCCATCCACGGCTCCCCATCGACCGCCCGGCTTCCGGGAACGCTTCAAGCGTGATTTGAAGCGTGAGGCCAAGGGGCCACACAGAATTCTATGCTTTAAGCAATACACGGGGCTGAATCCGGAAGGTCTTCATGAAGCATGCGTTTGCGATGTTCCCCCGGGTGAGTGTATGCGATCTCTCCGGTCTGGACGCCAGGCGGCCAGCGGATGTCCGGAAGGGATCAGCGCGAGGCCGCCTTTCGCGCCGTTTCCATGGCGCCCGCTTGCGGATGATGGGCTAGAATCCCTGGCTTCCCTCCTGCCGCTCGTCTCCAACGCCATGCCCAATACGCCCCGGAATACGCTCAAGAACCACATCGACGATGTCCGCATCGCCGAAATAAAAGAATTGGCGCCTCCCGCGCATGTGCTGCGGGAATTCCCCGCCACCCCTGCCGCTGCCGCGACGGCTTTCAATGCGCGCCAGGCGATCCACCGCATTCTCCATGGCGCCGATGACAGGCTGCTCGTCATCATCGGGCCGTGCTCGATTCACGATGCCGAAGCCGCGCGCGATTACGCCCGCCGTCTCCGGGTGGATGCCGAGCGCCTGCAAAGTGATCTCCTCGTGGTGATGCGGGTCTATTTTGAAAAGCCACGAACCACCGTGGGCTGGAAAGGGCTGATCAACGATCCCTATCTCGACGGCAGTTACGCGATCAATGAGGGTTTGCGGCTGGCGCGCAGCCTGCTTTGGGAGATCAACGAACTGGGCCTGCCCGCCGGTACCGAATTCCTCGATATGATTACGCCGCAATATATTGCCGACCTCGTGGCCTGGGGCGCCATCGGGGCGCGCACGACCGAAAGCCAGGTGCACCGCGAGCTGGCTTCCGGGCTGTCGTGCCCGGTCGGCTTCAAGAACGGCACCGATGGCAATGTGAAGATCGCCGTCGACGCGATCAAGGCCGCGCGTTCGCCGCACCATTTCCTGAGCGTGACCAAGGCGGGTCATTCCGCCATCGTTGCCACGCGGGGCAACGAGGATTGCCATGCCATCCTGCGCGGCGGCAAGGCGCCGAACCACGACGCGGCCAGCGTCGACGCGGCCTGCCGGGAACTGGCCGGAGCCGGGGTATTGCCCAGGGTGATGGTCGATTTTTCGCATGCCAACAGCCGCAAACAGCACCAGTTGCAAATCGAAGTGGCGCGCGATGTTGCCGCGCAGCTTGCGGCGGGCGAGGAGCGCATTGTCGGCGCGATGGTGGAATCCCATCTCAAGGAAGGCCGCCAGGATTTGTCGCCGGGCATTATGCCGGAGTACGGCATGAGCATTACCGATGCCTGCATCTGTTGGGAAGACAGTGTCATCGTGCTCGACCTGCTCGCCGATGGCGTGCGGCGGCGGCGAGTGAAGTGCGCTTCCGCCGGGACGGTCGGGTGAAATACATGCCCGCGCCGCGGGCACAAACAGGATTATCGGTCTCGACCGTGGTACGGCCGCAGGGCCGAACCCCGCGAGTCGGGGAGGAAATGGATCCGGATATGGGCGGTCTAGAACCAGGTGTATTCATATACCGGCGCAATTGTTAGATCGCCGAATTCCGGCATCGCCGTGTTTTTGGTATCTCCGGCCTCCGGTTTGACGAGGCGCACGCTCCAGCGCAGGGTTTTGATGCGGTCGAAGCTGTTCTTGAGCGTCAGCTTGTCGCCGTTATCGACAATATAGACAAGCTCTTTGCGGCCCAGGTCGAAGAACCATTTTCCGGGTTCCAGTCTTTCGACTTTCGGGGAGCGAAGTTCGCCCAGATAATTGTAGGGCGGTTCATCGAGCCAGCGCACAGGGTTGGCGCCGACGAGTTCATTGACGCCTTGCCGGTTTTCGTTGTTGTTGATCCGTTTGGCCCAATCCAGGGCCATGCCGACCTGTATGCGCGAAATTGTGAGGCGCACGCTGATTTCTTCCATTTCTTCCTGGTAGTGGCGGGTCGCGCGCAGATAGCCGACGAAGAGGAATATGAGCGCCAGGCTACAGACCATGAATTCGAGCATGCTCAGGCCGCGCTGGCGCACGGGGGATCTCTGGTCGGTCGTCATTGCGAGGGGCGAAGCGCCGTGGCAATCCATGGAGCGCGTGGATTGCTTCGTCTTGCCCGCAATGACGGTTGATTCAATCGGGGTTCCCCTGGCGGAATAAAGGCGGATTGTCATGGATTTCAGCCTCCTTTTGCTGCTCTGCCCAAGTCCCACATGGGTAGGAAGATGCCCAGGGCCAGTATCAGGACAAGCACGCCAAGAAAGACGATGAGTATGGGTTCGATTTGCTGCGACAGTGTTTTGAGTTCGTATTCGACTTCGCGCTGGTACATGTCGGCAACATCTTGCAGCATGTCGTCCAGGGAACCGGCTTCTTCGCCCACGGCGATCATCTGTATGACCATGGGCGTGAAGATGCCGCTGGCGATGGCATTGCGCAAAACGCTTTCGCCGCGCTCCACGCCGTCGCGCATGCGCGTGATCTTGTCGGCGATGAAGGCGTTATCGACCGTCTGGGCCACGTTCGTGAGCGCCTGGATGATAGGCACGCCGCTTTTGGAGGCAAGCGCGAAGCTGCGGGCAAAGCGGGAAAGCGTGGCTTTGGTGACGATTTTTCCGGCAATGGGGATCTTGAGTTTGAGGCGATCCCAGTCGTAGCGCCCCTTGGCGGTCTTTATCCAGGTGCGGAAGCCGGAAATAGCCATTACGACCGCCGCCAGCAAGTAGTACCAGTTGTCGCGCGTGAAGTTGGAAAAGCTCAGCAGCATGCGGGTGACGCCGGGCAAATCCGCGTCGAAGCTATCGAACACCTTGGAGAAGGCGGGGATGACGAAGATGTTGACGACGATGATGGCGATGATCATGGCGAGGATGACGAAAGTCGGGTAGCGCAGCGCCGATTTCACCTGCTCGCGGATGAATCGCTCGAATTCCATGTGGTGAAAGAGACGCAGGAAAATTTCTTCCAGCCGCCCGGTCATTTCGCCGACGCGAATCATGTTGATGGCGAAGGCGCTGAAAACCTTGGGATGGCGCGCCATGGCGGCGGAAAATTCGCGCCCGGAGTCGAGGCTTTCGCGCATGTCGTGTAGCAGGGTTTTCATGCCCTTGCTTGCGTAGGATTCCTCCAGACCGGCCAGGGCGCGCATGATGGGCACGCCAGCCTTGAGCAAGGAATAGATTTGGCGGAAAAAGAGCAGGACATCTTCGTGGCGGGGTTTTTCCTCAAACAGACCCGAGAGTTTTTTTGTTTTGCCGTCCGCGTTTTTCCGGACGGACAATGCCTTGCCCTGTTTGATTTCGAGCGGGGTGATGCCTTGCGCCATGAGTTTTTTGGCGGCATCGAAATCGGTGTCGGCGTCTATCGCGCCCGTGACCGCTTCGCCCGCGCTGTTCCGGCCCTGGTAACTGAACTGGGGCATTGGTTTATTCCTCGTGCTGGTTGCTGACGCGCATGGCTTCGTCTACCGTGGTGCGCCCGGCCAGCACCAGGCGCACGGCGTCGCGGCGCAGGGTTGCGCCCGCCATTTGCCGCCGGGCGGCATTCATGAAGCTGACGGGATCGGCCTGGTTGGTGGCCTCCACAAGTTCGTCGCTCATTTCGAGGAACTCGTAGACCCCCGCCCGGCCCTGGAAACCCGTGTTGTTGCAGTGCGAGCAGCCCCGGCCCCGGTAGTAGGCATGGGCATCGACCCGCTCGCGCAGTTCGTAACGCAGCCATTCGGACTCGTGCGGCAGCAGCGGCACTTGCGTTTTACAGTTTTCGCAGATGGTGCGCACAAGCCGCTGGGCAAGCACGAGGTGTATGGAGAGCGCCACCATGTAGCGCGGCACGCTCATGTCCAGCAGCCGGATCGGGGTGGTCATGGCGTCGTTGGTGTGCAGGGTGGAGAGTACGAGGTGGCCGGTCATGGCGGCGCGCATGCCGATTTCGGCGGTTTCCGTGTCGCGCATTTCGCCCACGAGGATGATGTCCGGGTCTTGCCGCAGCACGGTGCGCAGTACTTTGCCGAAGCTGAGGTCGATTTTTTCGTGTACTTGTACTTGGTTGAGTCCGGGCAGGCGGTATTCGACCGGGTCTTCGACGGTGATGATCTTTTTTTCGGGGCTGTTGAGTTCGTTCAGCGCGGCATAAAGGGTGGTGGTCTTGCCGGAGCCGGTGGGGCCGGTAACGAGCACCATGCCGCTTGGCCGGTGCAGGGCATGGCGCAGGCGCTCAAGCACGCGCGGCGGGATGTTCATGTGGTCGAGCGACAGCAGGGATTGATCCTGGGCCAGCAGTCGCATGACAACAGATTCGCCATACTGGGTGGGCAGAGTGGAGATCCGGATGTCGACGGAGGTGTTGCGCACCTTGATGTGGAAGCGTCCGTCTTGCGGCAGGCGCTTTTCGGAGATATCGAGGCCGCTCATGAGTTTCAGGCGCAGGGCGACGGCAGAGGCAATCTTGGCGTCGGCCTCGGTCTGGATGTGCAGTACGCCGTCGATGCGGAAGCGGATGCGCAGGTTGTTTTCCTGCGGTTCGATGTGGATGTCGGAAGCGCGGGAGCGCAGGGCTTCATCGAATACCATGTGCAGGAGTTTGACGACCGGCGCGTCTTCAGCCGAATCGGACAGCCCGAGCAGTTCGCCGAATTCCACCGGAACGTCGGACATCTCGGAGGTGAGTTCCTTGGCCAGCCCGGCGATTTCCTCGGTACGGCGATAGACCCGGTCGATGGTCGCCATGAGCTGGCTTTCGCTCACGACCGCGAGGTCGATGTTACGCCGCATGACGCGGCTGATTTCGTCGTAGGCCCGTATATCGGTGGGGTCGGTCAGGCCGACTTGCAGGGTGCCGTCATCCTTTTCATCAAGCACCAGCGCCCGGTAGCGGCGAGCCAGTGTTTCCGGCAGTAGCTTGACCAGCTCCGCCTTGTGGCTGAATTGGCGCAGGTCGACATAAGGGATGCGTAGCTGGCGGGCCAGGATATTTGAAATACCGTCTTCTGTAACGAAGCCGCTATCGACAAAAATGCGTCCGAGCTTGCGCCCGCTGCGTTTTTGTTCGTCCAGGGCAAACTTGAGTTGTTCGTTGGTCAACAAGCCTTCCTGGATAAGCAAATCGCCAAGACGGACTTTTTCCGGGCGGGACATGCCAAACTCCTGTTTTTAAATGGCTGTACGAAATGGGTATGCGATGTGCCGATGCCGGAACATATACTATTTTCTTATCCATGCAACGCTACTAACTCACGCGGGCATGTCAATCGTTCACTTGATTTTTGTCCAGAGTGATGTTTGAAACACTCCGCGAGCAGTATGGCGTCGCATTGCGGCATTTAGTTCGCATCGAGCGCCGTGGATTGCTTTGTTTGGGGCGGATTACTCCGGCTGATCAATAATCCGCTCTAACGTATTATCATTGGGCGACCAATGCGCGCCGTTGGGGCAATTAAATAAACACCCGTCTTCACGAAATAGACATGGGCGAATTGGCGTGTATGGATGGATATTTTATTTGCGCAATACGGGATATAAAACACGCCTGGTTTTATTTGCGCCGCCAGGCGCGGCCACGCACGACCGAGGCGAGAATATCGTGTACTTCGGCCTCCATCGAGCGTCCGTTCGACTTGGGCCGTGCTTTCAAACCCAGGGGAATATCGTCTTCAGGTTGTCATACCGTCAACGTGGGCATGACCGGACGCCTGCTACGGCTTCATCCTCCTCGCTATATGTTCAGTTCCAGTGTCGGCGAACGGTTCTTTTTTGCGCGACCGGCGGTGAGGGCGCTGACGGGCGTAGTACGTCCGGAGCGAACGTCCGGAGCGGTTTTCATGCGCGCATCGGGTAGAATCTCCATTTTCCCCGCTCGGAAAACCTTACGCCATGATTACCGGATCAATTGCCGCCATTGTCACGCCGATGCATGCCAGCGATGGCGACCTGGACTTTCCCCGCCTGCGCGCGCTGATCGACTGGCACGTCTCCGAGGGCACCGACGGCATCGTCGTGGTCGGCACCACGGGGGAGTCGCCCACGGTCGATGTCGACGAACACCGCGAGTTGATCCGCCGCGCGGTCGAGCATGCCGCCGGACGCATCCCGGTGATTGCCGGTTCCGGCTGCAACAGCACGGCGGAAGGCGTGGAGCTTGCGCGTTATGCGCGCGAGGCGGGGGCCGCCGCGCATCTGTCGGTGGTGCCTTATTACAACCGCCCGACCCAGGAAGGGCTTTACCGCCATTTCCGCACTATCGCCGAGGCGGTCGATTTGCCGCTCATCCTGTACAACGTGCCCGGACGCACGGGGGCCGATCTTGACAACGATACCGTCCTGCGCCTGGCCGAAGCGCCCAACATCGTCGGCATCAAGGATGCGACGGGCAAGATCGACCGCGCCTGCGATCTGATCGCGCGCGCGCCGCAAGGGTTCGCGCTCTACAGCGGCGACGACATGACGGCGGCGGCGTTCATGCTGCTCGGCGGGCATGGCGCGGTCTCGGTGACGGCCAACGTTGCGCCGCGCGCCATGCACGAGATGTGCGTGGCCGCCATGGCTGGCGATGCCCGCCGCGCGCGCGAAATCAATGCCCGCCTGCTCGGCCTGCATCGGCATTTATTCTGCGAGGCCAATCCCATTCCGGTCAAGTGGGCGGTTGCGCGGTTGGGGTTGATCGAGGCGGGCATCCGCCTGCCGCTCACGCCGCTTTCGCCGTCCTGCCATGAGCAGGTGCTGACTGCCATGCGTCAGGCGGGCATCGTCCTCGACGCCGACAAATAACCGATTCAATCTCCTGGCCGGAAATCCGGCCCGATCCGCAAACAAACTGGAATCCCATGAACCGTTCTTCTTCGCACTCCCTTCGCACTTCCGTTTCAACCCTCGCGGCGGCGCTCGCACTGGCGGCTTGTTCGTCCAGCTCGGGGGATCTGCTCCAGCCTCGCCGCGTCGATTACAAGAGCGCCAAGCCCTCGTCGACGCTGGAAATCCCGCCCGACCTCACCGCGCCCAGAAGCGATGATCGCTATGCCGTGCCGGATGTCGCCCCGCGCACGACGGCAACTTATTCGGGCTATACCGCGGATCGCGCCGCGCAACCGGCGAACAGCACGCCCGGCGTCCTAGCGAAGGCTGATTCCATGCGCATTGAGCGCGCCGGAACGCAACGCTGGCTGGTCGTGCGCGGCACGCCAGAAACAATCTGGCCGCAGTTGCGGGATTTCTGGCTCGAACTTGGTTTTGTGCTGAATATCGACAGCGCGGAAATCGGCGTGCTCGAAACCGACTGGCGCGAGAACCGCGCGAATATCCCGGATGGCGGCTTGCGCAAACTGTTTGGCAAGATCGCCGACGGGCTTTATTCCACGTCCGAACGCGACAAGTTCCGTACCCGCATCGAACGGGGCGCGGAGGACGGTATGGTGGAAATCTACGTCAGCCATCGCGGCATGATGGAGGTTTACCCCAACGAGGCCAAGGACACCACGGTTTGGCAGCCGCGTCCGGCCGATCCTGAGCTGGAAGCCGAAATGCTGCGCCGCCTGATGGTTCGCTTCGGGGCGGACGAGGCGTATGCCCAGTCCGTGGCCGCCAGCGCCGCCGCGCCCGCTCCGGCGCAGCTAGGGAGCGCCCTTCGGCCCATCGATGGAGAAGCCCGCCTGCAAATAGATGAGCCGTTCGACCGCGCATGGCGGCGGGTCGGCCTGGCGCTCGACCGTGTCAACTTTGCCGTGGAAGACAGCGACCGCTCCAAGGGGCTTTATTACGTGCGCTATATCGACCCGGATATTGATAAAGACTCGTCATCAGAAGGCGGCTTTTTTTCCAGGCTGGCTTTCTGGCGGCGTGGCGATGACGGGAAGAAAGGCAACGAATACCGCCTGCGGGTCGAGGGCCAGGGCGACAAGTCCTCGGTGATGGTTCTGAACGGCGAGGATGGCGTGGATCAGTCGCCGACAGCGCAGCAAATACTCAGTCTTCTGCAAAAAGAGCTGCGCTGAACACGGCGGACCGGATCAGAAATACCAAGAAGCGGCAAATCGCGGGAACGGCAAACCGCCCCGGCTTGAGGAGAGTACCGTGGCGGTTTGCCGTTGTTTTCTCGCGGCGGGCGGTTTGGGCCGCTTCCGCCGCTGTCAGGCGGGTTCGCCTTATTGGGTGACAGGCGCGGCGGCTTCGCCTTCGGGCGCGGCGGGCGGCGCTTCGGGCGCGGCGGCGTCAGCTTCCGGGGCGGCGGCCTCGGCTTCCGCGGGAGCGGGGGCCTCGTCGACCTGCGCCTCGCTCACGGGCGCGGCGGGTTGTTCGGCGGGAAGCGCGGCAGGCTCGGTTGCAGGCGCTTCTTCCTTCTGGCAAGCGGAAACGGCAAGAGCCAAAAGAGCTGCACTAAGGAGGGAATACTTCATGTTGTGTTTTCCTTATAGGCTGGTGAGAAACATGTAACGGATCGTTTGCCCCGACACAACGATGTCGCTCCGGATGCCGGGCGCAGCAATCGTAACACGCATATTACAGGTGCGCATCCTACACCCGCGAAGCAGCAGGCTACATGGTTCCGGCGCTTGTGCGGTGAAGCGTGGCAAAAGTACAACGCAAAGAGGCGGCGTGCAATGCGGGCGGACGACGGCGCTGTAGGACGTGGAAACGCCGTAAGATTCGCCGCTTCGCCTTTTCCCGCCTGTGTTTTCCCGCCATGTCCATTGCCGCCATCGAATCCCTTGACCACGAGGGCCGCGGAATTGCCCGCGCCGAAGGCAAGACTGTATTCGTCGAGGGCGCTTTGCCGGGCGAGACGGTCGAGTACGAAGTCTGGCGCGCCAAACCCGGCTACGACCAGGCCCGCGCGACGCGGATCGTCCGCGCCAGCGCGCAACGGGTCGCGCCGCGCTGCCCGCATTTCGGCGTGTGCGGCGGCTGTTCGCTCCAGCATCTCGACCCGTTGGCGCAAACAGCCGTCAAGCAGCGGGTGATGGAGGATGCTTTCCGGCATATCGCCGGAATCAGACCGGAGATTATCTTCCCGGCGATTTCCGGCCCGGTCTGGGGGTATCGCCATCGCGCCCGTCTTGGTGTGCGGCGAGTGCCGGGCAGGGGAGGGATGTTGGTCGGCTTTCACGAGAAACGTTCGAGCTACATTGCCGATCTCGGCGTCTGCCCGGTATTGCCGCCGCGTGTGTCGGCGATGTTGCCCGCGCTGCACGAACTGGCGGATGCCTTGTCGATCCGGGATCGCGTGCCGCAGATCGAAATGGCGATAGGCGAATCCGGGAACGGCAGGCCCGTCACCGTGCTGGTCTTTCGCCACCTGCTGCCGTTTTCCGCGGCTGATGTCGCGCGCCTTGCGGCTTTCGGCGCGGCCCGGGACGTGGAAATCTGGCGGCAGCCGGACAAACCGGAGAGCGCGCGGCCCCTGGAGGGGAAGGGCGGCGCGGATGGGGCGGAACTCACTTATTCCTTGCCGGAATACGATTTGCGGCTTGTGTTTCGCCCAACCGATTTCACGCAGGTCAATATCCACACCAACCGTTTGCTGATACGCCGTGCCGTGCAATGGCTCGATCCCCGGCCCTGCGAGCGCATCGCCGATCTTTTTTGCGGACTGGGCAATTTCACTCTGCCCATTGCGCGGCGCGGCGCGAGCGTAACCGGCGTGGAAGGCAGTGATGCCCTCGTCGCGCGCGCCACGGCCAATGCCCGCGCGAACGGACTGGATGCGCATGTCCGTATCTACGCTGTCAACCTTTTCGAGACAACCGCGGACAGCCTCGCCGCACTCGGCCCTTTCGACAAAATGCTGCTCGATCCGCCGCGCGAGGGGGCGATTGCCGTGGTCAAGGCGATTTCCCGCGCGCAATCGCCGTGGCGCATTGTTTATGTGTCCTGCAATCCCGCGACGCTCGCGCGCGACGCCGCTGTGCTGGTGCGGGAAAAAGGCTATACGCTGCGCCGTGCGGGTATTGTCAACATGTTTGCGCACACTTCGCATGTCGAGACGGTTGCGCTTTTCGAGCGTTCCTGAAAAAACGCGCGGGCGCGGGAAAGAATCGGCTCCCGCCGTCCTTTGTCGCGCGGAATACACAGAGATTGCAGTCCAAAAGGAAAATGCGGGAGGATAAAGCGCCTGTCCGGCCCCTGTGTCAGAATACAAACCTTTCGGGCAAGCTTGAGGGTGCGTCCATGGGTAGTACGGCAACAAAAGTCGTCGGCGCGCTGGTCGTGGCGACAGTGGCGCTCAGTACTGGCAGTTTTTGGGTCGGCGGCTGGGTCGAGCAGGTGTTCCGGGACAGTGCGGCGGAGGCGGTGCGATTCGGTTTGAAGGTGACGGTCATCGATTACCAGCGCGGCGTGTTCGGCGCGGTGGCGCGCACCGAAGTGGTTTTCCCGTCTTCTGGCGGGGATGAGCCTATAACAGTGCTTTTCAACCATAACATCCAGCACGGCCCCATCCCGGCCTTTACCGCTGCGGCGTATATCCGTTCCGAGCCGGTTCTTCCCGAAGATTCCGTCGAGCAAATCAGCGAAATCCTCGGCGGCGATCCGCTCGTGAGCGAAGCCCTGGCGATAGATTCTACTTTCGCTTGGGGTGGCGGGCACCGTCATCGCATCATCCTGCCCAAGAAGTTCGAGGCCACTTTCAATGGCGATAAGGAAAGCGGCGTCCGGGTTGCCTGGGACGGCATCGACGGCGAGTTCAGCGTACATTCCGGCCGGGAACGCCTGAAGGCGAGCATCGGCATCGGCAGCCTTTCCCTCGTCAGGAATGTCAACGACAAAATCCAGATCGACCGGGCCGCGCTCAACGGCGAGATTCGACGGGACGGTAACACCCTGAACATCGACACGAAGTTCACCGCGAACAAAATCGTCGCCGAAGGCGATGTCGACAAAACCATCGACAAACTTGCCATCGACAGTCAGGCCGGCGTAGCTGACGGCGCGCTCAACCTGACCGTGAAGCTCGCCGTGGGCGAAATCGTCCGGGAAGCCGAAACCCGCGAGACGATCAACAACGGCAAGATGACCCTCGCACTCGAAAACGTCGACGTCGGCGTGCTTGGCGTCATCTTCAACGCCATTCTGCAAGCCGACGACGAACAGGCGGCGCTCGTTGTTGCGCAGGAGCAGTCGGTGAAGCTCTTGCAGCGCCAGCCGGTTTTATCCATCAAGGACGCCAGCGCCCATTGGCCGGAAGGCGACATCGCGCTGGATTTCCGGATCGGCTACGTCGGCACGGGCGAAACCGGCCAGTCCATCCTGGCCGACACTGATCTGACCAGCATCACCGCCGACTGGCAACTGAGCCTGCCGCGCCCGCTGGCCGAGCGATTCGTCGGCAAGCAGCTATACGAGGACGAAATCGAGGCCAACGCCTTCGACGACACCGAGGGCGAAAGCAGCGACGAACCCGTCCGGAAGCCGACAAAAGAGCAGATCGACAAGCAGATCGCCAGCATGATCGACAACGGCATCCTCGTCGAAAACCGGGGCGTGCTGAGCTTGGACGCGGCCTTTCGGAAGGGGGAGCTGATGCTCAACGGCAGTTCCGCGCCGATCGAATCCCTGCTGAGTCTCTCGCCGTTCTGATCACCGCCGTTGCGAGGGCCGAAGCCCCGCGGCAATCCGGATGACGGTGGATTGCCGCGCTTTGCTTGCGATGACCGTTGACTTATCCGGCGTTTTCGTAAATGTTCCCTCCCTGGCCTGAATCGGCGCAAGAGGGAGATTCATTTTTGCAAGGCCGTCGCATCCACAACCGCCAATGCGGTGATGTTCACCAGCCTGCGCACGGTGGCCGATGGCGTGAGGATGTGCACAGGCCTGGCCGGGCCGAGCAGGATTGGCCCGATCGAAACGCCATTGGACGACTTCAGCAAGTTGAAGGAGATATTGGCCGCGTCGAGATTGGGCATCACCAGAAGATTGGCCTCGCCTTTCAGGGTCGAATCGGGATGCAGGGTAGCGCGAATGTCGGGCGAGAGCGCGGCGTCGGCAAACATCTCGCCATCGCATTCGAGTTCCGGCGCGGTGTTGCGCAGGATTTCGCTGGCGATGCGCATCTTGCGGGCCGAGGCCGATTGCGAGGAGCCGAAATTGGAATGCGATAGGAGCGCGATTCGCGGTTCGTGCCCGAAGCTGCGCAGCTCGGAAGCCGCCATCAGGGCAATGTCGACGATGTCCTCGGCTCCCGGATTTTCGTTGACCTGGGTGTCGGCAATCGCCAGCACCTGATGCGGGAGCATGAGCAGGTTCATCGCGGCGAACTGGCGTGCGCCCGGTTTCAGGCCAATGACGTCGCGCACGTGCTGAAGGTGATATTCGTAAGAGCCGAAAGTGCCGCACACGAGCGCGTCGGCGTGTCCCTGGCGCAGCAACAAGGCGCCAAGCAGCGTGGAATCGCGGCGGACGCGCACCTGGGCCAGGCCGGGCGTGACGCCGTTGCGCGACATCAGGCCGTAGTATTCACGCCATGATTCGTGGTAGCGCGGGTCGTGCTCCAGGTCGACGATGTCGAAGTCGCGCCCTGGCACGAAGTTGAGTCCGATTTTTTTGATGCGCGCTTCGATCTCGGCGGGACGGCCAATCAACATGGGGCGTGCAAGCCCTTCCTCGACCGCTTCGCGCGCGGCATGGATCACCCGTTCGTCCTCGCCCTCGGCGTAGAGCACCCGTTTGTGTCCGGCGGGCACTTTTTTGGCGGCGGTGAAAACGGGGCGCATGACGATACTGGAGCGATACACGAAATCGCTGAGACTCACAGCATAGGCGCGCAGGTCGCCGATGGGGTGCCGGGCTACGCCCGAGGTCATCGCCGCTTCCGCCACGGCGGGCGCAATCTTGATGATCAGGCGCGGATCGAAGGGTTTGGGGATGATGTAGTCGGGGCCGAAATTCAACTCCTCGCCGCCGTAGGCCGTGGCGACAATGTCGTTCTGCTCGGCTTGCGCCAGTTCGGCAATGGCCTTGACGCAGGCAAGCTTCATCTCCTCGTTGATCGTGGTGGCGCCTACGTCGAGCGCGCCCCGGAAGATGAAGGGGAAGCAAAGAACGTTGTTGACTTGGTTGGGGTAGTCGGAGCGGCCCGTGGCAACGATGCAGTCCGGGCGCACGGCCTTGGCTTCAGCGGGAAGAATCTCTGGCGTTGGATTGGCGAGCGCGAAAATCAGCGGTCTGTCGGCCATTCGCGCCACCATTTCGGGTTTGAGCACGCCCGCTTTCGAGAGGCCGAGAAAAACATCCGCGCCCGCGATGGCCTCGCCCAGTGTGCGATCTTCAGTTATCTGGGCGTAGTGCGCCTTGGTCGGCTCCATGTTTTCTTCGCGGCCTTGGTAGATCACGCCGCGCGAATCGCAAACGAATACGTTTTCGCGCTTCAGCCCCAGGCTCACCATGAGATCGAGGCAGGCGATGGCCGCCGCGCCCGCGCCCGAGCAGACGAGCTTGACCTTGCCGATTTCCTTGCCGACGATTTTTAGGCCGTTGATGAGGCCCGCGGCCGAGATGATTGCGGTGCCATGCTGGTCGTCGTGGAAGACGGGAATCTTCATGCGCTCGCGCAGCTTTTTCTCGATGTGGAAGCACTCGGGCGCCTTGATGTCTTCAAGGTTGATGCCGCCCAGTGTGGGTTCAAGCGCGGCGATGATGTCGATGAGCTTGTCGGGGTCGCGCTCGGCGAGTTCGATGTCGAAGACGTCGATGCCCGCGAATTTCTTGAAGAGGCATCCCTTGCCCTCCATGACCGGCTTGGAGGCGAGTGGGCCGATGTTGCCTAGTCCGAGAACCGCCGTGCCGTTGGTGACGACCGCGACCAAATTACCCCGGCTGGTCAGTTCGCGCACTTGATCCGGGTCGGCGACGATAGCGTCGCATGCAGCCGCCACGCCGGGGGAGTACGCAAGCGCAAGATCGCGCTGGTTGGTCAAACTCTTGGTCGGAACGACCGATATTTTCCCGCACGTCGGCGAACGGTGGTAGTCCAGTGCCGCAGCGATGAAATCCTGATCCATGTTTTTCCTCTAGGAACACGGCAACCGGCCCGGAGACAATTGTACGGGCATCTTTTCGGAAAGCCGAAGGCGCGCATTTTATACTTTCCGGACAGGGATGCGTATAGGGTAATTGCTTCGGGGTTTACCCTCGGTTGTGCCGATTTATGGGAAGCATGCCGAAACACATTCATTTTTCGGCCAACAACGTGCACAATTTCATGCCTGCGGACAATCTGGGGGAAACGGCAATGCGGCGCGTAGTGTTCAATCAAAAAGGCGGTGTCGGCAAATCTACCATCACCTGCAATCTGGCAGCGATTAGTGCCCGGAAAGGCAAGCGCACACTGGTAGTCGACCTTGATCCACAAGGCAATTCCACGCAATACCTGCTCGGCGGCCAGGCTGCCGGTCTGGAAAACACCCTTGCCGATTTTTTCGAGCAAAGCCTGACTTTCCGGCTCGATCCCAAGAAAACAATCGAGTTCGCGGCGCCTACGCCTTTCGAGCGCCTTTCGGTGCTGCCTTCGCATCCGAGTCTCGAAGAACTGCAAGGCAAACTGGAATCCCGCTATAAAATCTACAAATTGCGCGAGGCGCTCGATGAAATCGCCGGGGATTTCGATCATGTATTCATCGACACGCCGCCCGCGCTCAACTTCTTTACGCGCTCGGCCCTCATTGCCGCCGACGCCTGCCTGATTCCGTTCGATTGCGACGAATTCTCCCGCAATGCCCTTTACTCGCTGCTCGCCAACGCCGAAGAAATTCGCGCCGATCACAATCGTGATCTCCAGGTGGAAGGCATTGTGGTCAATCAGTACCAGCCCCGCGCCAACCTGCCGCAAAAGGTCGTTCAGGCATTGATCGAAGAGGGTTTGCCGGTGCTGCAACCCTTCCTGTCGGCATCGGTGAAAATCAAGGAGTCGCACGAGCATGCGCGTCCGATGATTCATCTCGACCCCCGACACAAGCTGACGCAGGAATTCATCGCGCTTTACGAAGGCCTCGGCGGCAAGGAAAAGGAAGGCGGGGTTGCTTGAGGGACTTTGGGTTTATCGTCATTGCGACGGGCAGCGCCCCTCGCAATGACCGGAGGACGCCAGCGTGAAGCACGGATTGCGATCCCCCCACACGTCGTCGATGCGGTTGACGCTGGGCCAGAATTTGTTCTCCGCTACCCACGGCAGCGGAAAGACGGCCTGTTCGCGGCTGTAGGGGCGTTGCCATTCGCCCGCGAGGTCGGCCTGGGTGTGGGGGGCGTGTTTGAGTGGATTGTCGGCGGCGGGCCAGTGGCCGCGTTCGATCTGGCGGATTTCTTCGCGGATGGCGGTCATGGCTTCGATGAAGCGGTCGAGTTCGGCGAGCGGTTCCGATTCGGTGGGTTCGATCATCAGCGTGCCCGCGACCGGAAAGGAAACGGTCGGGGCATGGAAGCCGTAGTCCATGAGCCGCTTGGCGATGTCGGTTTCGCTGACGCCGGCGGCGGCCTTGATGGGGCGGATGTCGAGGATGCATTCGTGCGCGACGCGCCCGTGCTTGCCGACGTAGAGGACCGGATAGTGCGGGCCGAGGCGGGCGGCGAGGTAATTGGCGTTGAGGATGGCGAGTTCGCTGGCGCGGCGCAGTCCCTCCGCGCCCATCATGGCGATGTACATCCAGGAGATCGGCAGGATGCCGGCGGAACCGAAAGGGGCGGCGGCGACCGCGCCTTCGCTTTCCCGGCCGCCGTCCGGCATGAATATGTGGCCGGGGGCGAAAGGCGCGAGGTGGGTGGCGAGGCCGATCGGCCCCATGCCGGGGCCGCCGCCGCCGTGCGGGATGGCGAAGGTCTTGTGCAGGTTGATGTGGGAGACGTCGGCGCCGATGAGGCCGGGCGCGGTGAGGCCGACCTGGGCGTTGAGGTTGGCGCCGTCCATGTAAACCTGCCCGCCGTGCGCGTGGATGAGGGCGCATATTTCGAGGATGGCTTCTTCAAAGACGCCATGCGTGGAGGGGTAGGTCATCATCAGCGCCGCGAGTTCGCCGGCGTATTCGGCGGCTTTTGTTTTCAGGTCGTCGAGGTCGACGTCGCCATCGCGGTCGCAGGCGACGGTCACGACTTTCATGCCCGCCATTTGCGCCGAGGCCGGGTTGGTGCCGTGTGCGGATTGCGGGATCAGGCAGACGCGGCGGTGCGCTTCGCCCCGGCTGGCGTGGTAGCGCGCAATGGCGAGCAGCCCCGCGTATTCGCCCTGCGCGCCGGAGTTCGGTTGCATGGCGAGGGCTTCGAACCCGGTGATGGCGCGGAGCCAGCGGGCGAGTTCGCCAATCATGTCGAGCGTGCCGCGCACTTGGCGGGCCGGGGCGAAGGGGTGGGGGTTGGCGAAAGCATCCCAGCCGATGGGGATCATCGCGGCGGCGGGGGTGAGCTTCATTGTGCAGGAGCCGAGCGGGATCATGGCGTGGTCGAGCGCCAGATCACGGTTTTGCAGGCGCTTGAGGTAGCGCGACATCGCGTGTTCGGTGTGGTGGGTGTTGAACACGGGATGGGTGAGGATGGCGTCGTCGCGCAGGAGGGCCGGGGGGATGAAGTCCGCGGCGGCGGCCCGGCGGTCGAGGGTGTCGAGGGCGCCGTCGTCGGTATGGATGCCGAAGGCGCGGATCAGCGCGATGAGATCGGCGCGGGTGGTGGTTTCGTCCAGCGTGATGCCGAGAGTGGCTTCGTCGATCCGGCGCAGGTTGTAGCCCGCTGCTTCGGCGGCGGCAAGGGTTTTGTCCGTGAGGGCGGCGGCGGTGAAGGTGACGGCGATGGTGTCGAAAAACGCATTGTTGCGCAGGGTGTGTCCGGCGTCGCGCAAGGCGAGCGCGAGGATGGCGGCCAGCCGGTGGATGCGTCCGGCGATGGCGGCGAGGCCGCGCGGGCCGTGCCAGATGGCGTAGAAGGCGGCCAGGTTGGCGAGCAGCGCTTGTGAGGTGCAGATGTTGGAGTTGGCTTTTTCGCGCCGGATGTGCTGTTCGCGCGTTTGCAGGGCCATGCGCAGTGCGCGCTTGCCGCGCGCGTCCTTCGAGACGCCGATGATGCGCCCCGGCATGGCCCGGACGTGTTCTTTGCGGGTGGCGTAGTAGGCCGCGTGCGGGCCGCCGTAGCCCATGGGGATGCCGAAGCGTTGCGTGGAGCCGAGGGCGATGTCCGCGCCGAGCGCGCCGGGGGATTTGAGCAGGATGAGCGCCATGGGATCGGCGGCGATGGCGACGACCGCGCCGCGCGCTTTGAGGGCGGCGATGGCGGGAGCGAGGTCTTTTATTTCGCCGTCGGCGCCGGGATATTGCAGCAGCGCGCCGAAGACTTCGCGCCCGGCGGCGGTTTGCGCGTCGCCCACGATGATCCTGAAACCGAAGCCTTGCGCGCGGGTACGCAGTACGTCGAGCGTCTGCGGCAGGCAGGCGGCGTCGACGAAGAAGGCGCCGGCGGTGGATTTCGATACCCGGCGCGCCATGGTCATGGCTTCAGCGGCGGCGGTGGCTTCGTCGAGCAATGAGGCGTTGGCGATGTCCAGCCCGGTGAGGTCGACGATCATTTGCTGGAAGGTGAGCAAGGCTTCGAGTCGGCCTTGCGCGATTTCGGCCTGGTAAGGGGTGTAGGCCGTGTACCAGCCGGGGTTTTCCAGGACGTTGCGCTGGATGACGGCGGGCATGTGCGCGCCGTGGTAGCCGAGGCCGATCAGTGATTTTTTCGGGGTGTTTTTCGCGGCGATGCGGGAAAGGCGCGCGAGGGCCTGCCGCTCGTCCAGCGGCGGATCGAGCGGGAGCGGCGCGGGCAGGCGGATCGACTGCGGTACGGTTTGCGCGATCAGGGTGTCGGCGTCGGGAACGTCGAGCGCGGCGCAGAGGCGGGCGATGTCGTCCGGGCCGGAACCCAGGTGGCGGGGAGCGAAGTCGTCGTGGCGGGTGAGGTCGTCCAGGGAAGGCATGACGGCGGTGGGTGCGGTGAAGGGTTGCGCGGGGACGGCGGAACCCGCCGGGGCGGGCCGTGGGAAGCGTTTTTATTCTTCGGCGATCGCGGCCTGATAGGCGGCGGCGTCGAGCAGCGCCGGAATCTCGCCCGCGGGACGCAGTTTGAACAGCCAAGCGGCGTAGGCGTCGGCGTTGACGCTCTCCGGCGCGTCGAGCGCGGCCTGGTTGACCGCGATGACTTCGCCCGCCAGCGGCGCGTAGATGTCGGAGGCGGCCTTGACCGATTCGACCACAGCGCAGACTTCCTCTGCCGCCAGGACGCGGCCCGTTTCGGGCAGTTCGAGGAAAACGATGTCGCCGAGCGCTTCCTGGGCATGATCGGTGATGCCGATGACGGCGGCGCCGTCGGCCTCGAAGCGCACCCATTCGTGGGACGGGGTGTAGTGCAGGTCGGCGGGAATCTGGCTCATGAGGGTCTCCGGGCGGGCGATGAGGATTGCGGTTCAGACGAGCGTCTTGCCATGGCGCACGAAAGGCAATTCGACCGTGCGCGCGGGCAGGCGTTTGCCGCGCAGGTCGACTTCGACCGTTTCGCCCGCCGTGACGGACAGGGGCAGGCGGGCGAAGGCGATGGATTTTTCCAGCGTGGGCGAAAAGCTGCCGCTGGTGGTCTCGCCCGCGCCCGCGGCGGTGAATACCGGCATGTGGGCGCGCAGCACGCCGCGCCCTTCGAGAACGAGGCCGAGCATGCGCCAGGCGGCGGGATGGGCTTCGAGCGCGGCGCGGCCCGTGAAGGCGCGGGACGGGTCGCTGAAATCGACCGTCCAGGCCAGCCCGGCATCGAGCGGCGACACGGTTTCGTCCATGTCCTGCCCGTGGAGATTCATCCCTGCTTCCAGGCGCAGGGTGTCGCGCGCCCCCAAGCCGCAGGGTTCGACACCGGCGGCGGCGAGCGCCCGCCATACTTCGACAGCGCGCGCCGCGGGCACGCTCAACTCGAAACCATCCTCGCCGGTGTAGCCGGTGCGGGCGACGAAAATGTCGCCGATCCGCGCGCCGGAAAACGGCGCGAGCGTTTCACTGCCGGATTTCAGCGCGGGGAGCGCCTGCCACGTTCTGGCGCGGGCGTTGGGGCCTTGCACCGCGATCATGGCGAGGTCGCGCCGCTCGGTGAGGCTGGCGTTGATGCCGTTGCCGGCGATGTGTTGGCGCATCCAGGCGAGATCGGCGGCGGCGCGGCCCGCGTTGACCACGATGCGGTAATGGGCGTCGTCGAAGCGGTAAATGATGAGATCGTCGATTACCCCGCCGCGCTCGTTGAGCATGCAGGAATAAAGCGCCTTGCCGGGA
>JAIRMC010000139.1 GCA_031258965.1 Azoarcus sp.
ACGGCGCCGCCGACGCGAGCATCGAACGCCTTGCCGCGCTGCTCGCGCCCTTCCGCGCCTCGGGCAACTGCGCCGTGCGAATCAGCTACCGCAACGCGCAGGCCGAAGGCGAGCTGCCCTTGGGCGCGGACTGGCGGGTAAGGCCGGACGACGCCCTGCTGGAAAGCCTGCGCGCGTGGTTGTCCACCGAGGGGGTGGAGGTGGCGTATCCGGACTGAACCGGGGCGCGGCGAGTGCGTGCGACCGGCAGGGCACGCCAAGAATCTCCGGAAACAAAAAAACGGGATGTCTTTTCAGCATCCCGTTTCAACAAAACGCCGTCGTCAGGCAAAAGCCTCGTCTGGCGTTCTCCTCGCTATTCCGAGTCCCCCTTTCTCCTCGCTCAAGTCCCTCCCAGGCAGTCGTGCTTTTCCAGGCACCGCCGCGCGGCGCTCGCACTCATCATGGCCGTTTGTTACATGATGGTACCTGCCCGCTACAAAATGGTACGTCTCCAGCCCGCATATCTTCTATGCTTTTGCACAGATTGTTCGTGCAATATTTGTTTCTTCATTCGTGAAACCCACAATGGCTACTCTCGAAAAATCCTCTGCCCGCCCCTGGCCGCGCCGCGCCTTCATCGCTCTTGGGGCCACGGCGCTTGCCGCCTGCGGTCTGCTGGCCGGTTCGCGCCTTCTTCCCGATGACGGCAACTTAGCTGCCGCTTATCAATTTACCGTGGTCGAGCGTGGCGATATCGAGGATCTCGTCACCGCCACCGGCACGCTGCAACCGCGTGATTATGTGGATGTCGGCGCACAGGTGTCGGGGCAGCTCCAGAAGATCCATGTCAAGGTCGGCTCCGAAGTCAAGGCGGGCGATCTGCTCGCCGAAATCGATCCGACCGTTTATCTCTCCAAGGTTGATGCTTCCCGCGCCCAGTTGCGCAACCAGCGGGCGCAGCTCAAGGAGCGCGAGGCGCAATTGGCACTGGCGCAAATCCAGTACCGCCGCCAGAAAGCCCTGATGGCCGAGGACGCTACTACGGCAGAGAGCCTGCAAACCGCCGAGGCTTCGCTGAAATCCGCCGAAGCGTCGCTTGAAGCCTTGCGCGCCCAGATCGAGCAGACCGAATCTTCCCTGCGCGGCGACACGGCCAATCTGCAATATGCCCGCGTGCTCTCGCCGATGAGCGGCACGGTTGTGTCGATCAGCGCCCGGCAGGGCCAGACGCTCAACACCAACCAGCAGGCGCCGACGATTCTGCGCGTTGCCGACCTGACGACGATGACGGTGCAGACCCAGGTCTCGGAAGCCGACATCAGCCGTCTGAATCCGGGCATGAAGGTCTATTTCACGACGCTGGGCAACCAGAACAAACGCTGGTACGGCACGCTCGACCAGATCGAACCCACGCCGACCACCACCAACAACGTGGTGCTCTATAACGCGCTTTTCGATGTGCCCAACCCCGATGGCCGCCTGATGACGAACATGACGGCACAGGTGTTTTTCATCGTCGCGGAGGCGAAGGACGTACTCCAAATTCCGATGGGCGCTTTGCAGCAATCGTCCCGCCCGCCCAGGGGCGCGGCGAGCGGCGAGCGGCCCAGGGGCGCGGGCGGTGAACGGCCCAGATTCGCAGATGGAGAGCGGGCGGGGAATGGTGAACGGGCCAGGGGCGGGGAACGGCCTGCCCGTGGCGCGCGCGCGCCGCGTCCGGAAGGCGCTGCCGGTGGCGATGCGTCCGCGCCCGCCGCGCAGCGCGCCCGCCGCGCCACGGTGAAGGTGCTGGAAGCCAATGGCAAGGTGGGTGAGCGCACGGTGGAGATCGGCGTCACCAACCGTATTCACGCGCAGGTGCTCAGCGGCCTGGAGGAAGGCGAAAAAGTCGCCTCCGGCCTTGCCAGCCACGCGCAGCAAATCGCGCAGCCCGCCACCAACAATATGCGCCGTTCCGGCATGCCGCCACGCTTATGAACACGTCCGCCACGGGAAACACGTTCCGCCCCCTGATAGAACTCTCCGGCGTGACCCGCAGTTTCAGCAACGGCGAGATACAGACCAAAGTGCTGCACGGGATCGACCTCGCCATTTACCCCGGCGAATTCGTCGCCATTGTCGGCGCGTCGGGTTCGGGCAAGTCGACGTTGATGAACATCCTCGGTTGCCTTGACCGCCCAAGCTCCGGGACTTACCGCTTCATGGGGCAGGACGTGGCCGGGTTTGACCGCGACGAACTCGCCCGCATGCGCCGCGAAACCTTCGGCTTCGTGTTCCAGAGTTATAACCTGCTCGGCGGCTCCACCGCGCGCGAAAACGTCGAAGTGCCCGCGGTGTATTCCGGCATGCCGCCCGTCGAACGCCACGCGCGCGCCGACAAACTGCTCACGACGCTTGGGCTGGGCGATCGCTGCCAGCATCGCCCCGGTCAGCTTTCCGGCGGACAGCAGCAGCGGGTATCGGTCGCGCGGGCGCTGATGAACGGCGGGCGCGTCATCCTTGCCGACGAACCGACCGGCGCGCTCGATAGCAAGAGCGGCGAGGAGGTGATGAAGCTCCTCACGCGGCTTTCCGCCGAGGGGCACACCATCATCCTCATCACCCACTCGCACGAAGTCGCGCGGCTGGCGCACCGGATCATCGAGATCAGCGACGGGCGCATTCTCTCCGATCCCGGCCCACGACGGCCCGAAACGCCCGAGCCGGATTTCACGCCCCATGTCGACCGCAGTTCGTCGATGACCGACATCATCGAAGCCACCCGCACAGCGTTGCGGGCGCTCAGGGCCAATCTGTTCCGCTCGGCGCTCACGCTGCTCGGCATCGTCATCGGCGTCGCTTCGGTCATCGCCATGCTCGCCATCGGCGACGGGGCCAAGCAGAAAGTTGTTGACCAGATCAGCGCCATGGGCACCAACCTTCTCATGGTGCGCCCCGGCGCGCCCAACCAGCGCGGGCGCGACACTACCGCCACGCTGGTCGTCGACGACGTCAAGGCCATTGCCGGACTCGACAATGTATTGGCCGCCGTGCCGGAGCAAAGCGCCAGCGTCACCCTGCGCGCGGGCAACACCGACCATCGCACCAGCATCAACGCCACATCGTGGGACTACATCATCGCGCGTAACTGGAACCTTGCCAGCGGCACCTTTTTCAGCGCCGAGGACGAAGCCAGCTACGCCGCCGTCGCCGTGCTCGGGCAGACCGTGGCGAAGGCGCTTTTTCTGGATGCGGATCCGGTCGGTCAGTTCGTACTGGTCAATAACGTTCCTTTCCACGTCATCGGCACCATGATTGCAAAAGGCGCCACCGGCTTCGGGCAGGATCAGGACGACATGGTGCTCATCCCCTACACGACCGGCAGCATGCGCGTCACTGGGCAACGCTATCTGCGCAATGTCACCGTCGCCGTCGCCGACGTAGACCGCATCAACGAAACCCAGGCCGCGGTACACAATCTGCTGCTGACGCGCCACGGCGTCGAGGACTTCCAGATCAACAACATGGCCGCGTTTATCGACACTGTTTCGGAAGCGCAGAACACCCTGACCATCCTGCTCGGCGCGGTGGCGGCAATTTCGCTGCTCGTGGGCGGCATCGGCGTGATGAACATCATGCTGGTGTCGGTGACGGAGCGCACGCGCGAGATTGGCATCCGCATGGCCACCGGCGCGCGGATGAAAAATATCCTCCAGCAATTCCTCATCGAGGCGCTGGTCGTCTCTGCCCTCGGCGGCCTCATCGGCGTTGCTTTCGGCCTGGCGGCCGCCGCGCTCATCCAGGCTTTCGATACGCCCATCAAATATTCGCTGCTGCCGGTCATCCTCGCTTTCGGGTGCGCCTTCATCACCGGACTGGTGTTCGGCTACCTCCCGGCGCGCAAGGCCGCCCGGCTCGATCCCGTTGTTGCCCTTGCCACGGAGTAAAAGATGAAACGCGCCCTTCTTCTGCTTGCTCCGCTACTCCTGATGCTCAGTGGCTGCTGTCACGACAGAAGGGCGCACTACCGCGATTACGATCCGGTCATCATAGACCCGGCCGTGTATTGGCCGCCGGAGGGAAGAATCCATCACCCCCGCCATCGCCGCCCGCCGCCGCCCCGGTATCATCCGCCCGCGCGTCACGTTCCGCCGCCGGGCATTCACAAACCCTTGCCGCCAAGAACGGAGCGGAAGGCGGAACACCGGCGCGAGGCGCTCGCGCCGCTTCCGCAAACGCGCCCGCCCCATGCACATCCGCAGCGGGAGCGCGACCCAGACGCAAAGCCGCACTCTCGCCGCGCGGACGCGCCTGCGCACAGGCCGCCACCGCCCCGGCAGGCGCGGACGAAAACCGCCGAAACAAAGACAAAGAAATCTTCCGAACGAAAATCATCGCGTGACGATGATTCCCGCTCCCGGCATTCCCACCAACACAACCGGCACAGATAAAAAATGACGACCCTGCCCATCCTGCCCGCGTTTGCTTGCGTCCTGCTTCTCGCCGGCTGCTCGTTGACCGGCCCTGTCGCCCGTTCCGATCTTGCCCTGCCCGCACAATGGAACGAAGCCGCGTCTGGCGCCGCCGCCCTGCCCTCGCCGGACTGGTGGCGCGGTTTCGCTTCGCCGCAGCTCGACGCCCTGGTCGCCGACGCCTTCGCTGGCAGCCCGGACTTGCGCGCGCAGGCAGAGCGCGTCATCCAAGCCGAACTGACCCTGCGCTCGGCGAATTCATCGCTTTTCCCCAGCCTGAAGCTGTCCAGCGGCAGCGGCTGGAATCGCAAATTCGACGACATCAGCAGCGCGACCCCGGCGGCGAACAGCGAAAGCGCCTCGTTCGGTCTTTCCGCCGGTTACGAACTCGACTTGTGGGGACGGGTTGCCGCCTCCATCGCCAGCGATGAAGCCGGACTTGCCGCCAGCCGCCACGATTACGACAGCGCCCGCCTCTCGCTCGCCGCCAGCGTCGCCACCACTTATTTCCAATACCTGGCAGGCTTCGAGCGTCTGGCGATCGCGCGCGAAAATCTCGCCATCGCCGAGCGGGTGCTCAAAGTCGTCGAAGCCCGTTATCGCAACGGCTCGGCATCCAGCCTCGACCTCTCGCGCCAGAAAACCACCGTTCTCAGCCAGCGCGCCCAGATTGAACCGCTGGAAGTGCAAGTGCGCCAAACGCGCAGCGCGCTCGAAATCCTGCGCGGCTATCCGCCCGGCACCGACCCGCTCTTGCGGCAGCCCGCCATCTCGCTGGCGGCGATGGACATCCCCGCTATTGGTGCGGGGCTGCCCTCCGAACTGCTGCTGCGCCGCCCCGACATCGCCGCCGCCGAAGCCCGCCTCGCCGCCGCCGCCGCCAACATCGGCGCGGCCCGCGCCGCACTGTTTCCGAGCATCAGCCTTTCGGCCAGTGGCAGCCTGACGAGCGGACTGCTGTTTTCGCTCGCCAACCCTCCGGGCGCCATTTCCGTATCCGCCGCGCTTGCGCAAACGATTTTCGATGCCGGAAAACTGAGCGCCGCCGTCGACAGTGCCCGCTCAAAAGAACGCGAACTGCTCGAAACCTATCGCAAAACCATCCTCGCCAGCCTGAAAGAAGTCGAAGACGCCCTCTCCAACACTACCCGCGACGCCAACCAGGAAGAAGCTCAGAGACAACTCCTCGCCGAAGCGGAACGCTCCCTGCACTTGGCCGAACTGCGCTACCGCGAAGGCGCGGATGATCTTCTCTCCGTGCTCGAAGCGCAGCGCACGCGCTTCTCGGTGCAGGATCAACTCGCGCAGCTCAGGCAAGCCCGGCTGACGGACGCGGTCAATCTGTACAAAGCACTGGGAGGCGGATGGCGCGCGGAAGATGGTGCAACGCCCGTCCCGGTGGCCGCCGCCGATCGCTAATCCCTGATTGTTGCGCCGCCTTCTTTGGCGGAAACGTCGGTCGTCGTCCGCAGGGCCTCCAGCAACCGCTGGCTGGCCCGCCCGTCTGCCTTGCGCCCAAGCGCCGTCTGCTCTTTTGCAATTGCTTTGCGCGTTCTTTCGCCGATCATGCCATCGGCCTCGCCGATGTCGTGCCCGCGCGCAATGAGCAGGCGTTGAAGTTCGCGCCGCCCGGCTCTCGACAGGCCCGGATCGTCGGTCGGCCACGGCGTGTGGAACCCGCCGCCGCCGCGCAGACGATCCGATAAATGCGCGATAGCCAGGGCATAGCTTTCCGCGGCGTTGTAACCGTAGATGACGTTGAAATTGCGCCCGACCAAAAAGGCCGGCCCCGCCGCGCCCGCGGGAAGCAGCAGGGCGCGATCCGGACCGCTTTCGGGCAGCGGCCCGCCATCGGCGAGCTTCACGCCGCGCGCGATCCACAAGGACATGCCGCGCCTATTGCGCCGCCCCGCCAGCGAAGTGTCGAACCCGGCGGGCAGTTTGACTTCAAACCCCCAACTTTCGCCATTTTTCCAGCCGCCCTTGTGCAGGAAATTGGCGGTGGAGGCCAGCGCGTCGGGCGCGCTATCGACAAGGTCGCGCCGTCCGTCGCCATCGAAATCGACCGCGAGCCGCAAAAAGGTGGAAGGCATGAATTGTGTTTGCCCGAAAGCGCCCGCCCACGAGCCGGTGAGGCGTTCGGCGGGGATGTGCCCCTGGTCGATGATCTTCAGCGTATCGAGAAATTCGCCGCGAAAGTAATCCTGCCGCCGCCCCATGCAGGCGAGCGTACCGAGCGAGGCGAGGAGCGGGCGGGCGCCAAGGCTGCGGCCATAATTGCTCTCCACGCCCCAGACCGCGACCACTGTCGCCGGGTCGACGCTGTAACGTTCTTCCACTTTTTGCAGCACGTCCCGCCAGCGTTCGAGCATGGCGCGGCCATCCGCTACCCTTTCATCGTCGACGAGCGCCGCGAGGTAGTCCCAGATCGGGGTGGAAAACTCGGGCTGTGCGTCGAGCAGCCCGAGCACCGAAAGATCGGGTTCGAGCTGGGCGGCATGTGCATCGAAAGTCGCCCGCGAAACGCCGCGCTGGACGGCCTGCGCGCGCAGACGCTCGATGCAGGCGGAAAACCCATCGGCCTGCGCCGTCAGGGGCGCGGCGAGAGCCAGGGCCAACATGGCGGGGAAAACACGCCGATATGAATGGAGGGCGATTTTTTTCATTCGCGCATTGTAGCCGCTTACGCTAAAATCGCCGCCCACGGAATGGTAGAGTTTCTCCCGGAAGATTCCGCGGGCGTCGTATAACGGCTATTACCTTGGCTTCCCAAGCCAAAGACGTGGGTTCGACTCCCATCGCCCGCTCCAGTGCTTCAAGCCAAGGAAAACCAAAGAACCGCTGATTGCCGTGGCGATCCATGCGGCTCATGGATTGCTTCGCCGCGCTCGCAATGACGCAGCCGGATCGACTTCCAATACGACGGCGCGCACCGTTTGGCTTCAGCAAGTTTGCCCTTGTCTGGCACAGCCTGTTCCCGGCGCTTCGCCTGCGAATCAGCGCCGCCAGAACGCCGGTGTGAAGACGACCAGCAGCGTGAAGATTTCCAGCCGCCCCAGGATCATGGCGAAGGCAAGCACGCCAGTCTGGAAGTCGCCCAGCGCCTGGTAGTTGCCGCCGGCGACCTTGGCGAGGCCGGGGCCGGTGTTGTTGAGGCAGGTGACCACCGACGAGAAGGCTTCGACGAGTTCGAGGCCGCTTGCCGACAGAATCAGGGTCAGCACGACGATGCTCACCATGTACATGAAGCTGAAGCCCAAAACGGCGTGCAGCACGTTTTCGCCAACGGGTTGTCCGGACAGGCGTATCGGGCGCACGGCGTTGGGGTGCAGCGAGCGGATGACTTCTCGCAAGACCTGCTTGTAGAGGATGATCGCGCGCATCATCTTGATGCCGCCGCCCGCCGAACCGGAGCAGGCGACAAAGCTGCCCAGGAACAAAAGCCAGAGCTGCACGAACATCGGCCACTGGCTGTAGTCGTAGGCGATGAGTCCGAGCGAAGTCGACATCGAGACGACTTGGAAACTCACCTGGCTCAAGGTGGCGAAAAAGTCGGCCTGGACGTCGTTGTGCATCATGTAGACGAGCAACAGCGTGATGCTGAGCGCCAGCACGCCGAAGAAGAACGGAATTTCCGGGTCGCGCAGGTAGGGCGTGAACGAACGACGCGAGAGCGCGAGGTAATGGGTAGCGAAGTTCAGCGCCGAGGCAAGCGCGAATACCATCGCCACGAATTCGACCAGATGACTGCCATACCAGGCGAGCGAGGCGTCGTGGTTGGCGAAGCCGCCCAGGCCGGTGATGGAGAAGGCCATGATGAGCGCGTCCCATCCGTCCAGCCCGGCCAGCCACAGGAAAAGGATGCATCCCAGTGTGAGGAGGATGTAAGTCACCCACAGCCCCTTGGCGGTTTCGGCGATGCGCGGGGTAAGGCTGCTTTCTTTCATCGGGGTGGGGGTTTCGGCCTTGAAAAGCTGCCGCCCCCCGATGCCCAGTAGCGGCAGGATGGCGACCACGAGCACGATGATGCCCATGCCGCCTATCCAGTGCAGGAAGGTCCGCCAAAGGTTGATGGAGACCGGCAGATTGTCAATGCCGGTGAGTACCGTCGCGCCCGTGGCGGTAAGGCCGGAGGCGGCTTCAAAGTAAGCGTCGACCAGCGTGAGGCCGGGCAGATAGCTCAGGAGCGGCAGGGCGCCGAAAACGGGCAGGATCGCCCAGGTTGTTGCGACAAGGAAAAAGCCGTCGTGTATCCGCAGATTGCGCCGGTAGCGCCGGGTGAACGCGAAAAGCGCCGCGCCGCTGAGCAGCGTGGCGAAACATGCCACGTCATAGGCTTTGCCCGCGCCATCGCCCAGATATTGCGATACCGCAAGCGGAAACAGCATCAGTAGCCCGAAGATGGCAATGATGAGGCCGAGAGCGTTGAGCGGCGCGGCGTAGGCGCGAAACGGGATGTGCATCAGAAGAAGGTAAAGCCGACCTGGAAGAGCTTTTCAACTTTCTTCACCATGTTCTTGTGCGGACAGAACAGGATGATGTGGTCTTCGCTTTCGATTACCGTGTCCCGGTGCGGGATGAGTACCACGGGGTCTTCGGCGGGATCGGGGGATTTGCGCACGATGGCGTTGATCGTGACGCCTTCTGGAAGCGCGATTTCGCCGATGCTGCGCCCGACGATCCGGGAACTGGCCTGTTCGCCGTGGGCGATGATTTCGAGCGCCTCTGCCGCACCGCGCCGCAGGCTGTGCACGGCGACGACATCGCCCCGGCGCACGTGGGTAAGCAGCGCGCCAATCGAGGCTTGCGCCGGGGAAATGACGATGTCGATGGCGCCGCCTTCGACCAGGCTGACGTAGCTCTTGCGGTTGACCAGCGCCAGGGTGTGACGCGCCCCCATGCGCTTGGCCAGTATCGCGGACATGATGTTGTCTTCTTCATCGTTGGTGAGAGCGGCGAACAGATCGGTTTCGTCGATGCCTTCGTTTTCAAGCAGTTTTTCGTCGGTGCTGTTGCCATGCAGCACCAGAGCGTGACGCAGGCTGGTGGCAAGCTTTTCGGCGCGGCGGGCATGCATCTCGAAAATCTTGACGTTGTAGTTCTCATCGAACGAGGCCGCCAGGCGCAGGCCGATATTGCCGCCGCCCGCGATCATGATCCGCCGCATCGGTTGCGAAGCGCCGCACAGGCCTCGCATTACCGCACGGATATAAGGGGTGGCGGCCAGGCAGAACACTTCGTCGCCCGGCAGGATTACGGTATCGCCCGTGGGAAGGATGGGGTTGCCCTTGCGGTAGATCGCCGCGATGTGCGCGTCGACATCCGGCAGTTGGGCGCGCAGGTCGGCGAGCGGACGGCCCACCAGGGGATTGCCTTCGTGCGCAATGACGCTGGTAAGGTTGACTTGTCCGCCCGCAAAGTCGAGCACTTGGAGCGCCTCGGGAAAGTCGATCAGGCGGCGGATGTAGTCGGTGACGATCTGCTCCGGGCAGATGGAGAAATCCACCGCGAAATTGCTGTTGTCGAGAAGTTCGGGATGGTCGGCGTAATCGGCGGAACGCAGGCGGGCAACGCGGGTGGGCAGGTTGAAGAGCGTTCGGGCGATCTTGCAGGCGCAGAGGTTGGTCTGGTCCGACTGGGTGACGGCGATCAGCAGGTCGGCGTTTTCGGCCCCGGCTTCGCGCAGCACGGAAGGTGAGGCGGCATTGCCGCAAACGGTGCGTACCTCGAAGCGGTTGCGCAATTCGGCCAGGCTGTCCGGGTCGGTGTCGACGAGGGTGATATCGTTGGCTTCCGAAATCAGCCCTTCCGCGACGGATGCGCCTACCTGGCCGGCGCCCAGGATGATGATTTTCATCGGAGCATCTACACGGGAAAACGAAGAGCGGCGATTCTACGCGCTTGCCGGGGGAAGCGGAAAATTATGTTGCGGCGCGGAAAGTCTTTGTAACGAATCTGGCGGCGCGCCGGTTTTCAGCTTTCCTCGCGCCGCCGTCCACCGTGCAGGCCAAGTTGTCTGAGCTTGCGGTAAAGGTGGGTGCGTTCGAGTCCGGTCTTTTGGGCCAGCCGGGTCATGTTGCCTTTTTCGAGGCGCAAGTGATGCTCGAAGTAAGTGCGCTCGAATATTTCGCGCGCCTCGCGCAAGGGCTGGCTGAAGGAGACCGTGGCCGAGGATTCCGTAGCAGCGCTGTGTAGGGGCAGGTCGTTTTCGGGCACGGTGATTTCTTCTTCCGGTGCGGCTTGCGCCAACCCGCGGATGGCGGCTTGGAGTTCGGCGTAGCCGCCGTGCCAGTCGCGGCGCTGCAATTGCGCCAGCGCTGCCGTGGACAGACGGTGCGGCGATACTTCGTTGGTTTCGACGAGGTGACGCAGGATGCGGCAGGCCAGTTCAGGCAGCTCGGCACGGATGTCGACGAGCGCGGGCGATACCAGGACATGGGCGAACAGACGCTCGACAAGGGGGGCATCCCAACCTGCGGCCAACAGGTCTTCACGGCTGGCGCCGCTGACGACGGTCAGGCGAATATCGTGGCGATCAAGCCGTTCGACGAAGTAGGCGAGATTTTTTTGCAGCGGGCGCGATAGATGTTCCAGCCCGGTGAGATAGATTTGCCCGCCTTGGCACGAAGCCAGCCGCGTCGGGTCGATCAGGCCCTTGCGCGCGTCGAAGGCGAACCAAGGCGCGCCCGGTGTTTGGAGGCTGCGGGCGGCGAGTTCGGCCAGATGATCCGCGCCGCTCCGGAACAGGATCAGGCGCGATTGCGTGGCGGTTTGGCGCAGATGGCGGTATAGCTCGCGCAAATGGGGCGAGTCGGGAAAAGCCGCGAGCGTCAACGGCGTCGACGCGAGCGTGGGCGGCGTGCGTCGCAGGCCGCGTTTGACGGCGGACAGGAGCTTTTGCAGTGAGATGGGTTTTTCAAGATAGTCGATGGCTCCGATGCGGGTGGCTTCCACTGCGGTATCGATGGTGCCGTGGCCGGACATCATCACCACGGGCATGGTGAGTTGTCCGCCCGCAGCCCATTCCTTGAGCAGGGTTATACCATCGGTATCCGGCATCCAGATATCGAGCAACACCATGTCCGGGCAGGATGCGTCGCGGGCCGTTCTTGCGGCGGCGGCATCCTCGGCCAGGATTACGTCGTGCCCTTCATCGCGCAGAATCTCCGAGAGGAGTTCGCGGATACCGATTTCGTCGTCAACGATAAGTATTTTTGCCATCTTCAGTCTTCACCACTGATTATTACCGTGCGCAGACGAATGCGCAACTCCGCGCCGCCGCCGTCACGATTGGCGATCTTCACCTCACCGCCATGTTCCGCGACGATTTTCTTTATCATGGCCAGGCCCAGTCCGGTGCCCTTGGCCTTGGTCGTGAAATAAGGCTCGAATGCATGCGCCAACACTTCAGGTGGAAACGCCGGGCCATTGTCGATACATGACAATAATACGTGATCGCCATTCGTACAGGCGGCCAGGGCGATTTCGCCATCGTCGCGTCCGGTCAGTGCGTCTTGTGCGTTTTGTAGCATATTGTGGACGATCTGGCGAATTTGGGAAGCATCGCCGAGTACCTGTGGTAGATCGGCGGGGACCTGCAAGTGGATTTTTATCGGCATGCTTTCGTAAAGAACGAGGATTTCGCGCATGAGTTTTTCCAGGTCGACTGGCACGAGCGTGGGTGCGGGCAGGCGGGCATAGTCGCGGAAAGCGTTGATGAGGTTCTTGACGGCTTCCACCTGGTTGACGATAGTCGTGGTGGAACGTTCGAGCATCTGTTTGCCGGTTTCGTCGAGTTGCGCGGAGAGTTTGACGGCGAGCCGTTCGGCGGAAAGCTGGATCGGCGTCAGGGGGTTCTTGATTTCATGCGCGAGCCGCCGGGCGACTTCAGCCCAGGCGGCGGTACGTTGCGCTTCGATAAGGCGGGAGATGTCATCGAATACCACCACCAGCCCGCCGCCGGTGCTCTCGGGCAGGCGCGAGCCGTGGATGAGCAGGGTGAGCGGCGTGCGGTCGGAACGGGGAATTTCGATCTCGGAATGCCAATCGCCCTCGTGGGCGGCAAAACCGGAAATCAGCGCATCGCGCAATACTGTGTGGCGCGACCAGTCGGCCAGCGCGATTTCCTCGAATCCCCCGAGATCGTCGCCGAGAATATCGAGCGCACCGCGATTGGCCGCGCGCAAGGCGCCTGCGGGCGTGAAAGCCAGTACGCCGGTCGATAGATTGGCCAGCACGCTTTCGAGGTAGGCGCGGGCGGATTCCACTTCGGCCCGGCTGGCGTCGGTCTGCGCGCGCGCTTCTTCGAGCTGGCGGGTCATCTGGCTGAAGGATTGCGTCAGCACGCCAAGCTCGTCACGCGCGGGCAACGCCCGGCGCGGGCTGTAGTCGCCCTGGGCAACCGCTTGGGTGCCTTCGGCGAGTATCCGCAGTGGCGCGGCGAGCCGCCGAGCAAGGATGAAAGCCGCGGCGATAGCGGTCAGGAGCGCCAGCAGCATGGCGAGCGTGAGCGTCAATGTATAGATGAGCTTGAGGTCGGTACGACCCAGGGTGAGTTGCTGATAGTCGCGGTAGGCCTCCTGCACAGCTTCGGCGTGTCTGCCGAAGCTTTCGGGGACAGGTTGGGTCAGTTGGAGCAGCCGGGGGCCATTGGCCAGGCTGCGTCCTTCAATCGGCACCAGCAGGCGGATGACCAGTTGTCCGTCAGGGCCGCTTTCAACCATGCTGAGACCGCGATTCTGGTATGCCTGCCGCAGTTGCTGGATCGGCGGCGTGTCTGGAAGCAGACGGGCGACACCGTCGTCGATGGCTGTGGCCTGCACTTGACCATTCATACCGAGCAGGGTGACGCTGCCGACGCCCATCCATTCGCGCAGGCGGTTGATTTGGGCTGGCGAGATTTTCTTCCGGCCCTCGATGTCCAGGGCCATGTTGGCGGCCTTGACCTTGAGCTGGTCAACAAGGTAATCGAGCGCGTTCTGTCCGAGTGCGAGACCGCCTTCCAGGGCGGAGTCGACCCGCACGTCGAACCAGGATTCGATGCTGCGCACGACGAATTGCAGCGATACCGCGTAAACCGCCAGGCCGGGCAAGATCGCCATCAATGCGAACATCATCAACAGGCGGAGTTTGAGACGCGATCCGAAACGGCTGGCGCGATATTCGCGCCGCAGGCGGATCAGTTGATAGACAATCGCCGCCGCCAACGCCACCACGAATACCCCGTTTATCGCTATCAGGTACGGGTAGAAATGGCTGAATAAATCAGTGTTGGCGCTGGCCGAGGCAAGCAGATAGAGCGAAACGGCGACCAGGATGGCGACAATGGCAACAGCGACGTTTTTCATTGCGTATCCGGCGAGCCGGGCAGGAAAACCCATTCCATCCAGCCAGTGTTAACTTCCCAACTGCCATTGGTCACGACGGAGAGCTGGAACAGCTTGGGAAGTTGGGAGGTATCGTGAAAAAAGCGCAGCTCGGCCTCATGGCGGACACCGGGCGTGAAGGTTTCCGCGGAAGTGACGTACCAATGGCGGATGTGCTGCATGGTGCGCACAGCGTCTCCCAGCTTCTCGAAACTTTGATGCAGGCTGCCGATGCTGAGCCGGTATCTGCGGGTAATGGCATGGTAGGAAAGGCGATATTCGACGCGGCGGCGGGCCACGGTCTTGTTGAACCAGTACCAGCGCGGGCGCTCGACCCGCAGTTCTGCAATGAAATGCAACGCCAGCCCGTGCGCCAGGGCATCGGTGAGTCTCGGGTTGAGATCGAAGTCGAAGTCGGCGTTGAGGACATAGCCTTCTTCGGCGGGAACGATTTCGGCGTGCGTTATATGACCATCATCGGCATTCACTGGCAGGAAGGCCAGGAAGGCAACGAGCAGCAGCAGGCGGCGAAGGAACTCAGCCATGTTTGGGTTTCTTGCGCAAACGCGCATAGTAGAAGCCGTCGTGGTCGGTTGTCGGTAACATGGGATGTATCCGAATTCGTGGCGCGGACAGCTCGGCATCCGGATGCCGGGCAAGAAAGCGCTCGATTTGGCGGCGGTTTTCGTCCTCGAAAACCGAACAAGTGACGTAAAGCATTGTGCCACCAAGTGCCAGGGTATGCCAAAGTGTATTGATAATGCTTGCTTGTTGTGCAACAAAGGCGGCGATGTCGGTTTCGCGTCTCAACCACTTGATGTCCGGGTGGCGGCGGACGACGCCGGAGGCCGAGCATGGCACATCGGCGAGGATGCGGTCGAAAGGGCGTCCATCCCACCAGTCGGCGGAAATGCGGCAATCGGCGACTTTCACCGTGGCATCGAGACCGAGCCGGGCAAGATTGCCATCTATCCGACGGGCGCGCGTGGGATCGAGTTCCAGTGCGGTAAGCGCAATGTCGGCAAGTTCTAGCAAATGCGCGCTTTTTCCGCCGGGCGCCGCGCAAGCGTCCAGTACTCGTTCGCCGTTGCGCGCTTCAAGCCAGATAGCGGCCCACTGCGCCCCGGCGTCCTGTACCGACACCCTGCCTTCATCAAAACCAGGCAGCCGCGACACAGGCAATGGGCGTTCGAGGCGAAGCGCATTATTGGCAAGGCGCCGCGCCGCGATACCTGCCGCAGCCAGTTCAGACAGATACTCATCAATCGTGGTACGGCGCTGGTTGACTCGCAAGCTCATGGGCGGGTGCAGATTACCGGCGGCCAATATGGCTTCCCACTCGTTTTCATACTCTTGGCGGAGACGCTCGATCCACCATCTTGGGTGTGCGTAGCGCGCGACAGTATCCGCCACTCGCCATGCGGGCAACTTGGCACGCCGCCGCAGGACATTACGCAACACCCCATTGACCACACCTTTTAAGCCTGGATTTTGGCAGGCCGCCGCATTCACAGTCTGATTCACCACGGTATGGGCTTGCTCCGGGCGCTGTTCAAGACGCTGGATTGCCACCAGGAGCAGCGCGTGAATTGGCCTGGGGAGCGGCTTGCTCAAGAAATGACTGAGCACAAGATCGCCCCAGCCATAGTCGCGCAAAGTATTCCATGCCAAATCCCGGATCGCGCCTCGGGTACTGTCCGGCCAGTCAGGGTTTTCTCGCGCCAAGGACTCATAACCCAAGGTAAGGTTACCGCCATCAATTACGCTGGCAACCAAGCGAGCCGAGTGAAACAAGGCATGCGCAAGGCTATCCGGCGATAAATCACCAGCGACATTTTCCTGGCGAGTTCGTTGTCCAGAACGGGAATGTTTGGGAAAATGTTTCACGTGAAACATGCTGTATGGAGAAAGGCAAAAGCTGCCATATCCTGATACCGTAGGCAGCGAAATGTACTTCCTCTATAAACAAGGTCGGGTAAAATGCTTGTCCGTCGAGTAACCCAGGGAGAGCGGCGGCCTTCTGGCACCTCCATGTTTCACGTGAAACATGGAGTGGGGATGGTCATTATAAAGCGTGCGGGATAAATGCGCCCAGCGGTATCCGGCGAACTGAGTGAATGTCATGGTAGGGGCATTGGCGTAGCGGCGAATTGGGAACAGGGTTCTGTGCCGGTTTCTGGAACATCGCGCTGGCAACCGTGCCATTCTTCATTTTGGCGTTTGCTGCATATAGTCGGTATGTTGGGCCTGAATGGCCTGGGCCGTTTTAGCAATATCGGCCTGCATCCGATTGAGTTTGGCAAGCGTCGTCGGATCCTTGACCTGTATCATACCGTCCTTGATGAGAATCTTGCCTTTATTCGCAACGACAAAATCAAGCAGATCCAGATTCTTTTTCAGCATTTCGTTCGTTGCCGGAATCATGAGCTTGAGCGTCCGAGCTGGAAGGCGCACATGCTTATCGATCGCCTGCCTGAAAACAGCCTGCAATTCGGCGGGTTGCTGGAAAGCCGCGATTCTTTGCTCCGCGCGCGTGAGTTCCATATCAAGGGTTTCTTCGATTTCCGCGAGCGAGTCCATATATTTGACCGTGGCGGCCTTGCGCTCATTGACGCCCGCCTCGGGTTTCATGGCCTCCGCGAAATCGCGTTGCAGCTTGTCCAGCGGCCTGCCGACTTTCTCATGAATGGCGCTGTTGAAATCAACGATAGCATCATACTGTGCCGCATAGTCGCCAAACTTCTTGCGCATCGTCTTGGTCGGAATAATGAGACCACTATTGCGCGGAATCACTTCCTTTTGCAGAAAGCCCACGAAAGCGTGTCGCTGTTGCAATTCCCGCCCGCATCCGGCGAGCAGTAGAATGACGCCGAGCATCACAAGGAAAGAATGGAAATGCTTTTTCATCATCGCACCTTTTACCCCATGCGCGTCCGGCTCCGATTTGCCCTGCTGAACCTGGCGAGGCGGTATGAATCGCCAATCACAAAGCGTATGGCAAAAAAACCGCTTGGCTGGCTCACCCCCGAATCAGACCTTTGAATCGTTGGCGGCTTTCGCAGGCTTTTTGATGCCCTGCTCGATCATGCGCGTGATCTGCCATTGCTGTGCGATAGAGAGAACATTATTGACCACCCAATACAGCACCAACCCGGAAGGAAACCACAGGAACATGACGGTGAACACGATGGGCATCGCCATCATGATCTTCGCCTGCATCGGGTCGGGCGGATTGGGATTGAGCTTCATTTGGATCAACATGGAAGCGCCCATGATGATCGGCAAGATGAAATAGGGGTCGCGCGCCGACAAATCCTGAATCCAGCCTATCCATGGCGCTTGCCGCATTTCGACGCTGCCGAGCAGCACCCAGTAAAGGGCAAGGAACACCGGAATTTGTACGACGATGGGCAGGCAGCCGCCGAGCGGATTGATTTTCTCTGTGCGGTAGAGATCCATCATCTCCTGCTGCATCCTGGCCTTGTCGTTACCGTACAAATCCTTCAGCCGTTGCAGCCGGGGCGCAAGCACGCGCATCTTGGCCATGGATTTGTAACTCGTCGCCGAAAGCGGAAAGAAAACCGCCTTGATAATGACTGTTACCAAAATGATGGCCCAGCCCCAGTTGCCAGTCAGCGAATGCAGCAAGGACAACAGCCAGAACAGCGGCGCGGCGATCACCGTTAGCACGCCGTAATCGACAACCAGCTTGAGGCCGGGCGCGATGTTTTCGAGCTTGTCCTGATCTTGCGGGCCGACGTAGAGATCGGCGCTGGCCTTCCCTGTCGCGCCGGGTTCGATCATGAACGGGGCAAGAACAGCACCCGCCACATAATGCCCACCGCTGGTTTTCTTGGTGAAATAGTCGCGGTTGACGCCCTTCGGCGGCAACCATGCGCCGACGAAATAATGCTGCACAAGCGCCACCCAGCCGTTATCGGCGCTAGCGGGGAATTTCGCCTTGCCCTCGGCGATGTCGTTGAACGATACCTTCTGAAACTTGCCGTCTTCGGTATAGAAAGCCGGGCCGGTAAAAGTCTGGACGCCGAAAAGGCTGGACTGCTCGGCAGGCCTGTCGTCACGCAGGAACTGGAAATAGGCTTGTGCGCTGAGCGGCTCGGCGCGCGTGTTGCGTATCTCGTAATCAATGCCGATCAAATAGTCGCCGCGCTTGAAGGTCATCACCTTGGTGACGATCACGCCGTCGGTTTCGGGGGCTGTCAACCTCAACACCAGTTTGTCCTGGCCTTCGGCAAGAACTTGGTCGCTCTCGGGCAAGGCAAAGAGCGTGCGATGATTCGGCAGATTGGTACCAAGCAGGCCGGACTCGGCTTCGTAAATATGCCCATTGTTGTTGTCAAAAATGACAAACCCGTCGTCCGCGCCCTCGGCCGGCGTATGTTTTACGAGTGCGAGGCGGACGATATTGCCGCCTTCGGCGGAAATTTCCGCGCGTATGACATCGGTGGCAACCGTTATCCGTGCGGCCCTGGATGGCGACGCGGTGGAGGCCTGGGAAACAGCGGTGCTGGTCGGCGTCGGCACCGTATCGTCGGTGATTGCGGTCGAGGTCGCTGTTGCGGGAGGCGTGACAGCGCTCGATGGCGCACTGGCAGCGGGGCGATTGTATTCGACCCAGTTCGTCCACAGCATGACAAGCGACAGAACAAAAATAACAAAGGGAATGAAACGGCGTTGATCCATTGGAAAATCACGCGAATTGCGGAAAAAGTGAAAGCGGCAATGATACCCGCGGATAGCGGCACGCTCCGAAAAAACGCAGGAAACAAGCCGTTTTTTACCGAAGATGACGCCTGCTCACGGGACGGCCGGAAGGCGGCCCAACAACTGTCGTAAATCCTGGTGAAGCTCGGCGCGGCTGGCCTTGGCCGTCGGGGCATGCACGCGGACAATCAGATCGCAGGCGGGCAGATTTTTACGCTGAAGCCGGAAAATCTCGCGCGCGATGCGTTTCAGCAGATTGCGCCCGCTGGCGTGCTTGACCAGTTTTTTTGCCACTGCAAGCCCCAGCCGGGCGGATTCCAGACCGTTGGGACGGTAATGCAGCACATAGAACCGTCCGCGCAGAACCCGCTTAAAAGCAAAAACGGATGAAAACTCATCCGTTTTGTGCAACCTGTGAGCACGGCGAAAACCGGAACCGGCGCGCGCCGTAACCATCGCCTCAAACAGCGAGACGATGCCGTCCCTTGGCGCGGCGGGCGCGAATCACCGCGCGGCCGCCACGGGTTTTCATGCGGACGAGAAAACCGTGTGTGCGCTTGCGGCGAACAACAGATGGCTGGTAAGTGCGTTTCATGATTTCTTGCCTGTGAGAATAAAAACGAACCTGTAATTAAATCGGCTGAACGGACGCCTGTCAAGGGAGCAGGTCTGCTCGCCCGCTTCCTCCCGGCTACGGGCGCTGACGCCGAGATGATCGGCGAAGCACTGCCAAACCGTGCTCAGCCCGGCCAGACGCTCAGTCCGATGAGTTGCCCGGTCGCCGCTTGCGCCCAACCACGATTGGCGGCTGGGCTGGCCGGACTTGGATGAAGAATGCGTCCCAGGCGCGGGCCGTTCGTTCCCAGCGCCGCGGCGGCGCGGTTTTCGGCCCAGGCGCCGACGCCGATCACCCATTCCGGTTCGAGCGCCGCCGCCAACGCGCGCAGATGTGCGTCGCAGGCGGCGAGCAACGCGGCCTGCTCCGCGCCCGGCAGCTTGTCCGGCGTGAGATTGCGCCCTTCGTCGAAAAACGCGAGCGGGCAATAGTTGGCGACGAAATGCACGGCGAAAAAAGCTTCCGGCGTGCCGAAACGCTCGCGGAACAAGCCCCACAAGCGGCGACCGCTTACCTCGGAACGCGCGCAGGCGAAGCCCTCCACAGGCCGCTTCGGATTGGGCTGCGCGGGCTGGCCGACCGCGCATTCGATGCCGAGCCAGTCGCGCACGGCGGCAACCTCGCCGAACGGCACGCCCGTTTGCGCCATGCCGAACGGCCCTGGATTCATGCCGAGGAATACCACCTTTTTGGGCGAACCGCCAAAGCGCCGGAGATAGATTTCGTGCGCGTCCCAGGCATAATCGAGCGGATTGTAAACATGCGTGACCGGCGCGGCGAAGCGCAGCACATCGACAGCAGCGGAGAGTTCGCGGGCAGCGGCGACCAGGCCGGACATAACGGGCGCTCAGCCTTGCGAAGCCGGGGCGGAATCCGGTGAGCGCTTCTTCAGCTTATCCCCATCCCACGGCGCGATCTTGAACAACAGCAACATCCCCGGAATGGCGAGGAAAAAGCACAGCCAGAAAAAATTCAACCAACCGCCCATGTTCTCCACCAGCCAGCCCGCGCTGGCGTTGATGAACGTGCGCGGCACTGCCATCAAACTGGTGAATAGCGCTAGTTGCGTGGCCGTATAGGCGGGGTGGGTAGTGCGCGCCATGTAAGCGACGAAAGCGGTTGTGCCGAGTCCGACGCCCACGGCTTCGACGCCGATGACCACCGCGAGCGCGGCAAGCCGTCCGGGATCGGAAGGCGCGGCCCCGAGCCAAGCCATCCAGGCGAAACCGAGAATGGCGAGAACCTGCACCACGCCGAACAGCCACAGCGCGCGGTTGATGCCCAGTTTCACCATCCAGATGCCGCCGAGGATACCGCCGATCACCGAAGGCCACAGCCCGGCGTTCTTGGCGATGACGCCGATCTCCGTCTTGCTGAAGCCCATATCCAGATAAAACGGCGTGGCGAGCGCCGTGCAGAGCGAATCCCCGAGTTTATAGAGAAAAATGAACGCCAATACCAATAGGGCGGATTGCACGCCATGGCGGCTGAAAAACTCCTTGAAAGGTTCGAGCACCGCGGCGCGCAGGGTGCGCGGCGCGCCCTTTGCCACGGCGGGTTCCCTGACCAGCAGGGTCATGGCAAGGCCGGGCAGCATGAAGGCAGCGGTAATGGCGAACACCGCGCCCCAGGGCAGGCGGTCGGCGAGGATGAGCGACAATGATCCCGGTACCAGCCCGGCAATGCGATAGGCATTGACGTGGATGGCGTTGCCGAGGCCCAGTTCTTCGTCCGGCAGAATCTCGCGGCGAAAAGCGTCGAGTGCGATATCCTGCGTCGCCGACAAAAATGCGATCACGGCGGTCAGCCCCACCACCAGCCAGAGATTCGAGACCGGCGAAACCTGCCCCAGCCCGGCGATGGCTGCGAGCAGACCGATTTGCGACACGAACATCCAGCCACGCCGCCGCCCTAGCCAGCGCAGGATGCCATAGCGGTCGAGCAGCGGCGCCCACAGGAATTTCCAGGTATAGGGAAACTGGATCAGCGCAAACGCTCCGATCGCCTTCAGCGACAAGCCCTCCGTCTTCAGCCACGCGGGCACGAGATTGAGCAGCAGGTAAAGCGGTAGACCGGACGCGAAGCCCGTGAAGATGCAGATCAGCATCCTCCGGTTGAGGAGGGCGCGCAGCCATGCGGGAGTTTTATCGCTCACGGGGATGTCATCCGTTGAAAAGTTGCCGGATTATCCCAGATTGACGCGGCGGCATGGCAGGGATCGGAAGTTCAGCAAATGCCGGGACTAAACGCCAAGCGATGCCGCCCCGCCCGCGACTGCTTCCCTCCGCGCGCTTCAGGCTCCTGGTTGCGGCGCGGGTGAAGGGGAAGGCGCCGGGGTGAAGACGACTTTGCCGCCGCGCATCTCGAAGCGGCCCCTCGCCTGACCGGGAGATTGGTCGGCGGGCTTGTGCCAATCCTGTACCCGGCATTCCTCCGTGCTGGCCAGATACCACTGGCCGCCCTGGTGCAGCGCCCACAGCATCTCGCCCGTTTCATATACCTCCAGAGGCGTCATCGTGGTTCTTCCAGGGCGAATCTTCACTTTGCGCTGGCAGTCCGGCAGGCGGGAGGCGATGAGGGATTGCTCCACCGTGTCGCGCCAGAAATATTGCTGCTCCCGCACGAGGACGAGCGCGTGGTTCCTGCCATCGATCATCATCGAAACCGCCTCGTTTTCACAGGCGGCAAGGTACGGCAAGGTGGCTAGCAGAACGAAGGCGCGGCAACGCGGAGAAATCACGGCGGCACTCGACAAAGGTTCATGCGGGTTTCCAGGCAAGGGTTTCACCGGCGCGTAAGGGAGCCAGTCTATCGCCGCCATAAGCGTAATGGGCAGGGACTTGCCATGCTTCGCGCCGGAGTGTGATTTTGTCCGCATTGGGCGGCAGGCCATGGAAGGCCGCGCCATGCAGGCTGGCAAAGGCTTCGAGGCGGTCGAGCGCGCCCGCCGCCTCGAACACCTCGGCGTAAAGGCTCAGCGCGAACGGCGCGCTGTAGCAGCCCGCGCAGCCGCAAGCCGTTTCCTTGGCGGCGACCGCATGCGGCGCCGAATCGGTGCCGAGAAAATACCGCGGATTGCCCGAGCAGGCCGCCTGCACAAGCGCCTGGCGATGCTCTTCGCGTTTGAGCACGGGCAAGCAATAATGATGTGGCCGCAAGCCGCCAGCGAACAGCGCATTCCGGTTGAACAACAGATGCTGCGGCGTGATGGTGGCGGCAACGTTGGCCCCGGCGGCGCGCACGAATTGGGTCGCCTCGGCGGTGGTGATGTGCTCGAACACGATCTTGAGGCCGGGAAAATGCCGCACCAGCGGCGAGAGGACTTTTTCCACGAATACCCGTTCACGGTCGAAAATATCGACATTCTGCGCCGCGACCTCGCCATGTACGCACAGCGTTAGGCCGCGCGCTTCCATGCGTTCGAGCACGGGATGGATGTGGTCGATGGCGGTCACGCCCGCGTCGGAGTGGGTCGTCGCGCCAGCCGGGTAGAGCTTGGCGGCGATCACATGGCCGCTGGCCTTGGCGCGGTCGATTTCATCCGGCGGCGTGTCGTCGGTGAGATACAGGCTCATCAACGGCTCGAAACCCGATCCCTTCGGTCTTGCGGCGAGGATGCGCTCGCGGTAGGCGAGCGCCTGTGCCGTGGTCGTCACGGGCGGGCGCAGGTTGGGCATGATGAGCGCGCGCCCGAAGCAGCTTGCCGAATGAGGAACCGTCACGCCAAGCGCCTTGCCGTCGCGCACATGCAAATGCCAGTCGTCGGGACGGGTGAAGGTGAGGGAAAGCGGTGTCTCCGCCGGGAGAACCGGCGGCTCGGGTTTCATCATGGATGCCGTTTCCTGTGCGATTGTTGTTGTATGTCATGCGCGGATTTGCTGGGCGGATTATCGCATTGGCTGTGTTCCAGTGCATGTGAATAAAGTCCGTTGCGGGGCGCGCCGGTGATTTCGGCGGCCAGGCGTACGGCTGTCCTGAGCGGCAGCTCGGCCAGGAGTAAGCGAAGCGTGCGTGCCGCCCCGGCGTCCAGCTCTCCGTTTCCGGCGGCGCCGTGGACGACCAGCGCGAATTCGCCGCGTTCGCGGTGGGCATCGGCGGCGAACCACGCGCCCGCTTCAGCAAGCGGCATCGCGGCGATTTCTTCGTGCAGTTTGGTGAGTTCGCGCGCGACGAGGACCTCGCGTCCGCCACCAAGGATTTCCGCCATGTCGGCTACGCAGGCTGCCACGCGGTGCGGCGCTTCGTAGAACACCAGCGCGTCGTGTTCGCCCGCCAATTTTGCCAGCGCCGCGCGCCGCGCCGCGCTCCTGGCGGGCAGGAAACCGATGAAGCGAAACCCGCCTTCAGCGATTCCGGCCACCGAGAGCGCCGCGACCGCCGCGCAGGCCCCCGGCACCGGCACGACCGGATGCCCTGCGCCTCGCACTCGCGCAACCAGGCGCGCGCCAGGATCGGATATCGCGGGCGTGCCCGCATCGGTAATCAAGGCCACTTGGCGTCCCGCCGCCAGCCAATCGACGATCCGGCCCGCTGCTTGTTGCTCGTTATGTTGATGCACGGCAACGAGCCGGGCGGCAATGCCGAAGGCCGCGAATAAATGCTGACTGTGGCGGGTATCCTCGGCGGCGACAACATCCACCGCCGCTAGGACGGCGCGCGCGCGCGGCGACAGATCTTGCAGGTTTCCAAGCGGCGTCGCCACCACGTACAATGACGGGGTACTTGAGAGCGGCGAGGCGGATCCGGTCATGGGGAAAATCGTGAAAGAAAAGCAAAAGCGGCGCGGCGCGAAAACCACGATTGTGGGAGCGTACCCGTCCTCGGCGCAAGAGCGGGGCCTTCTTGCCGAAGACCGCGCCATTGCCTGGCTTATCGGGCAGGGGCTGGAGCTTGTCGCCCGCAATGTGCGCTGCCGTGGCGGAGAGGTCGATGTGGTTTGCCTGGAACGCGACACGCTGGTTTTCACGGAAGTACGCCTTCGCACGGACTCCCGTTATGGCGGCGCGCTGGAGAGCATCACCGCGGGCAAGCGCAAGCGCATCCTGTTTGCCGCGAGATGGTGGCTGGCCGTTCATGGCCGCGAACACCAGCACCGGCCCTGCCGGTTCGATGTCGTCCTGTTCGACAACGCCGGAGCCGACGCGCCGCAATGGATTCGCGACGCTTTTGAAGATGGATGAACCAGCATGACCGGGCCGGGTCGCGGTGTGGGTATCAACCTATGGACGATCATGGTAGACGCCCTCTCTGCCGATAACTGTACAGATGACGAGAAGGCGGCCTCCCTGGGGCCTGGAGCGTATAGAGAGCTGAAATATCAATATCATAAAGATAATTTTAGATAACCAAACGGTTGACGCCTTGACATTAATGCTCTACAGTAGAAACTCCTTTTCACACAGTTGGAGGAAGTACCATGGCTATATCGCTTTTATCGGTGGGAAGTTCGCTGCTGAACCTGTTGAACCCACTGCACTACGTCAACCTCGTCGTCAGCACGCCTGCGCTCGTGATAAACACGATCCAGAACATTGCCGAGACGGTGCACGAAGTGAAATACCAGACGCCCGTCGATGCCATCAAGAACATTACCAACACGGTCACGGGTACCATTGACACCATCGCCCAGGCGGTCGTGCCTGGCGCTGTCGGCGAGCTTGTCGGCACCGCGGCCATTCTCGTCGGCAATACTGTCGGCAATGTCGCCCAAGTAGTTACCGAGGCGCCCACCGTTGCTGCCGCAGTCGGCGGTGCTGCTACGGCCATTGTCGAAGGCGCTGTCAAACCCATCGTGAGCGCGGTTCTGCCCACTATCCTCAGCACGCCCATCAACGCTGTCGCCGATACCGTCGAGGCTTCGATCGTGGGCATCTCGGACTTCGTGGGTTCGTTCCGTGCCGATACCCCGCTGGAACTGGCAACGGGCGGCTTCCTGCCCGGCATCCTCGCCGGACGCGCCGGTGCGGACACGATAACGGGTGGAGATCGCGGCGACCTTCTGTTGGGTCAAGCTGGTAACGATACCATCAGCAGCGGTAACGGCAACGATACCGTCTTCGCTGGCGGGGGCGACGACGTCGTCCACGGCGGGTATGGCAACGACAAGCTTCATGGCAGCACGGGCAACGACATCATCTACGGCGGTGCGGGCAAAGACAAGCTGTATGGCGAAGCCGACAATGATTTCCTCGTTGGCGGCGAAGACAACGACGGTCTTTATGGCGGCGCGGGTAACGACACGCTCGCTGGCGGCGAGGGCGCCGACCTCCTGAACGGCGGCGCGGGCAACGACTACTATGTGTTCGATGTCGCTTCGGGTGACGATACCCTCTACGAAGAAGGCGGCGACGCTGATGTGTTGTTCTTCTCGGGGCTTGAGCTTGATGACATCGTGAGCCTCGACCGCAAAGGCGAAAACCTTGTCATCAACTACGCCTCCGATACGGGCAACGACATCACCATCGTGGATTACTTCACGAACGACGCCCACAAAGTTGAATACGTTCAATTCGATGCGGACGCAGATGGCGTTGCCGACAGCGGAGAGACGTATGCTCTCAGCGAACTGCTGGCCCATTGGACAATTGGCTGATCTTCCATTTCGGAGCAAGCCGTATTGACCGACCGCCCCCGCAAGGGGGCGGTTTTTTTCAACTGCTTTGTTTTGTCATGCATTCGCCGGAAAGTCGCACTATCACGAACGATGAGCCGTTTTAATTGATGGTAATGCCCACGCGCAGGTCTTTAGTCGCATGATATTCGATCCGTGGTGGCTGGCTTATCCCCTGCTGGGGGCCGTGGTGGGCTTTCTTGCCGGGTTGCTTGGCATCGGCGGCGGCGGGGTGATGGTGCCGATGCTGACCACTTTTTTTCTTGCCCAGGGCTTTCCCCGTGAGCAAGTGCTGCACATGGCGCTCGGCACGTCGATGGCGACCATCGCACTGACATCGGTTGCCAGCCTGCGCGCGCATCACGCCCACGGCGCGGTGCATTGGAACGTCGTGCGGCGGATCACGCCCGGCGTCCTCGCCGGCACGTTTGCGGGCACTTTCATCGCTTCGCGGTTGGGTACCGCGCCGTTGGCGGTGTTTTTCGCCTGCTTCATGACATTCGTCGCCGCGCAGATGTTGTACAACGTAAAGCCGAAACCCTCGCGCGAATTGCCGGGCCGCGTGACTATGAGCGTCGCCGGGCTTTTCATCGGCGCGATTTCGGCACTGGTGGCGATCGGCGGCGGGTCGCTTTCGGTGCCGTTCATGGTTTGGTGCAATGTCCGGATGCAGCATGCCATCGGCACGTCGGCGGCCATCGGTTTTCCCATCGCGTTGGCGGGCACGGCGGGTTATCTGGTCAACGGCTGGCAGATGCCGGAGATGCCGCCTTTCACCCTGGGCTATATCTATCTGCCTGCACTGGTGTTGGCTGGCGCGGTGAGTGTTTTCGTTGCGCCGTTCGGCGCAGCCTGCGCGCATTGCCTGCCGGTGGCGGCGCTGAAGAAAGTTTTCGCGGGGATGCTGATTTTGCTCGTCGTCAAAATGTTGCATGGCGTGCTTGTCTGAAAGTCGCGGGCGGACGGGCTATCATGGTGCCCCCCTTTCCACTCTGAATAAGCGAAGTCCGCGTCATGATCGAAGTCCGTATTATTCCCGTGACCCCGTTCCAGCAGAATTGCACGCTATTGTGGTGCGACAAGACCCACAAGGCGGTCGTGGTCGATCCTGGAGGCGACATCGAACGCATCCGCGCCGCCATCGACAAATCGAAGGTCGCGGTCGAGCGCATCCTGCTCACGCATGGGCACCTCGACCACGTCGGCGGCGCTGCGCCGCTGGCCGAGGCGCTTGCGGTGCCCATCGAAGGGCCGCAACAGGAAGACGGTTTCCTGATTGAAGGCGATTACCTTGCCCGGCAGTGCGCGATGTTTGGCTGGCCCCCGGCCGCAGGTTTCACGCCGCGCTGGCTTGGCAATGGCAACGAGATACGGGTCGGAGACGAAACCCTGCAAGTCATCCATGCGCCCGGGCACACGCCGGGGCACGTCGTCTATTTTCATGCGGGCGCAAGGCTGGCGCTGGTGGGTGATGTGTTGTTCGCCGGTTCCATTGGCCGCACGGATTTCCCGCGCGGGGATCATTCGACGCTGGTTCATTCCATCCGCGAGCGTCTTTTTCCGCTGGGCGACGATGTACGGTTCATTCCGGGCCACGGACCGATGTCGAGCTTCGGCGAAGAACGCTCGAACAACCCCTACGTTGGCGAGGGACTGGCTTGAGGGGTCGCCCGGTGTATTCAGGTTTCGTCCTGCAAGCCCTTCGGCAGCGGGAACACGGTTTTTTCTTCCACGCCGGGGAGTTCGCGCACTGTTGCGCCGGTCAGTGCTTTCAGGTGCGCGATGACTTCGGCGATCAGCACTTCCGGGGCCGATGCGCCAGCGGTGACGCCGATCCGGCGTTTGCCCGCGAGCCAGGCGCGGTCGATGTCGCGGGCGTCATCCACGAGGTGGGCTGGAATGCCGCGCAGGGCGGCGACTTCGCACAGGCGGTTGGAGTTGGAACTGTTCTTCGAGCCGACTACCAGTACGATTTCGGCGACTTCGGCCAGGCGCTTGGTGGCGTCCTGCCGGTTCTGGGTCGCGTAGCAGATGTCGTCTTTCTTCGGGCCGCTGATTGCGGGAAAGCGGGCGCGCAGGGCATTGACGATGGCGGCGGCATCGTCGACGGAAAGCGTGGTCTGGGTGACGTAGGAGAGCCGTACGGGATCGGCGGCTTGCAGGGCGCGGACGTCGGCTTCGGTTTCGACCAGATGGATGCCGCCGTCGATCTGCCCCATGGTGCCTTCGACTTCGGGGTGGTGGCCGTGGCCGATCATCACCAGTTCGCGGCCTTGCGCGTGCATCCGTGCTACTTCTACATGCACTTTGGTCACGAGTGGACAGGTGGCGTCGAATACCCGCAGACCGCGCTGCGCGGCTTCGCGTCGCACCGACAGGGGAACGCCGTGGGCGCTGAAGATGACGGTACCGCCTTTGGGCACGTCGTCGAGTGTTTCGACGAATACCGCGCCCCGTTCGCGCAGGCCGTCGACAACGAAACGGTTGTGCACGACTTCGTGGCGCACGTAGATGGGCGCGCCGTAGCGAGAGAGCGCGTGTTCGACGATTTCGATGGCGCGCTCGACCCCGGCGCAGAAGCCGCGCGGGTTGGCGAGAAGGATTTCGGCATTGGTCATGTTCTTGCGGCGCACGGCTCAGGTAATGCCGATGATTTCGATTTCGAGCCGGATGGGTTTGCCTGCGAGCGGGTGGTTGAAATCGACGAGCGCGGCAGTTCCGTCGATTTCGCGCACGAGGCCGGAATAGCGCGAGCCGTCGGGCGCGGTGAATTCCATGACGCTCATTGCCTCGATGTCTTGCGAGGGCAGGTGCTCGCGCCGCACGCGCTCGACCAGTTCGGGCCGGTGCGGGCCAAAGGCGTCCTCGGCTGCGAGATCGAAGGCGTGGCGAGCGCCGACCGGCAGGCCGACGATAAGCCGCTCGATGGCGGGCAGCATTTCGCCCGCGCCCAGTTTGAGCGTGGCGGGCGTGGCCTCGAAGGTGGAAAGCAGCGGTTGACCGTCGGGCTGGGCGATGCGGTAATGCAGGGTGACGAGGCTGTCGGCGGCGACGGTCTGGCTCAAGAGGTTTTCTCCGGACTGGACGCGGTATTGGTTTTGGTCCCGCCACGGAACTGCGCAAAAAGCATCAGCCCCACGCCAAGGGTGATCGCCGAATCGGCAAGGTTGAACGCGGGCCAGTAATGCGGCCCGGCGTGGAAGGAGAGGAAATCGACCACCGCGCCATGAACGCAGCGGTCGACGATGTTGCCGAGCGCGCCGCCGACGATGAGCGAAAACGCGGCGGGCAACAGGCGCTCGTGGCGCTGTTGCCAGATCAGCGCCAGCAGCCAGGCGCTCACCGCGATGCCCAGAACGGTGAAGAACCAGCGTTGCCAGCCCGGCTGCCCGGCCAGGAAGCTGAAGGCCGCGCCGGGGTTGAAGGCGAGGACAAGCTCAAAGAAACCGGTAACGGTGATGCGTTCGCCAGGCGCGATGTGGGCAAGCGCCAGGTCTTTCGTGATCTGGTCGAGCGCGATCATCAGGACGATGAGTGCAAGCCACGGCAGCATGGCGCGGAAAGCGGCGCGTTCAGGCATGTTCGCGCGCCTCGCCCGCGCCGAAAAGATTTTCCACGCAGCGGCCACAAAGCTCGGGGTGTTCGGCGTTTGCACCCACGTCTTCGCGCACATGCCAGCAGCGTTCACATTTCTGGCCGCTGGCGGGGGCGGCTTCGATGGCGAACGGCCCGCGTTCCAGACGGGCGGCAGAGGTGATGAAGATGAATTTGAGATCGTCGCTCAGGGCGGCGAGCGCCTCGAATTGTTCACCCTCGGCGCTGATGGTGACGGCGGCCTGCAAGTCCGCGCCGATCCGGCCTTCGATGCGCAGCTTTTCGAGCGCCTTCAGCACCTCGGCCCGCGCGGCGGCAATATGCGTCCAGCGTGCGGTCAATGCGGCTTCGTCCGCGACTTCCGGCAACTCGTGCCAGATGTGCAGCATCACGGAGTCCTCCGGGTCGCCGGTGAGCGTCCGCCAGATTTCTTCGGCGGTGAAGGCCAGGATCGGGGCCATCAACCGGGTGAGCGTCTGCGTGATGTGCCAGAGCGCGCTTTGCGCCGAACGGCGCGCGCGCGAGGTTTCCGCCGTGGTGTAGAGACGGTCTTTCAGGATGTTCAGGTAGAAAGCGCCCAGATCCTCGGAGCAGAAAGTCTGTAAAGCCTGCACGGCGCGGTGGAATTCATAGCGCGCGTAATCGGCCTCGGCCTGTGCCTGCAATCTGCGGGCAAGGATGAGGGCGTAACGGTCGATCTCCAGCCAGTCGGCGACCGGCAACAGATCTTTGGCGGCATCGAAATCGGCGGTATTGGCGAGCAGAAAGCGCACGGTGTTGCGAATGCGGCGGTAGGACTCGACCACACGCTTCAGGATTTCCGGCGAGAAAGCTAGTTCGCCGGAATAATCGGTGGATGCGACCCACAAGCGCAGGATTTCCGCGCCGCCCGCAATCGGCTTGCCTTTCTCGTCGCGGATTTTGCCGTCGATGACATCCTGCGGCGCGATGGTGTTGCCGAGCGATTTGCTCATCTTGCGGCCCTGCCCGTCGATGGTGAAGCCGTGCGTGAGCAACGCCCGGTAAGGCGCGCGCCCGTCGATGGCCGCCCCCGTCAGCAGCGAGGAATGGAACCAGCCGCGATGCTGGTCGGAGCCTTCAAGATAAAGATCGGCGCTCGGGCCATCGGCGTGACCGTCCGGGTGCGAACCGTGCAGGACGTGGCGGTGTGTCGTGCCGGAGTCGAACCAGACATCGAGCGTGTCGCCCACCTTGTCGTAATCGGCGGCTTCCGCGCCAAGCAGCTCGGCGGCATCGAGCCGGAACCACGCCTCGATGCCTTCCCTTTCGACGCGACGGGCGACTTCTTCCATCAATTCCACCGTGCGCGGATGCAGTTCGCCGCGCTCTTTATGTACAAAGAACGGAATCGGCACGCCCCAGTCACGCTGGCGCGAAATGCACCAGTCCGGGCGGCTAGCAAGCATCGCGTGCAAGCGCGCCTGCCCCCAGGCGGGGAAGAAGCGCGTTTCCGCCACGGCTTTCAGCGCCCGTTCGCGCAGGGTGGAGCCGTCCGCCGCCTTGCGATCCATGCCCACGAACCATTGCGCCGTGGCGCGATAGACCAGCGGCGTCTTGTGCCGCCAGCAGTGCATATAACTATGCGTGATCTTGCCGTGCGAGAGCAGCGCGCCGACCTCCGCGAGCTTGTCGACCACGGCGGCATTGGCCTTCCAGACATTCATGCCGCCAAAGAACGGCAGATCCGCAACGTAAGCGCCGTCGTCCGCGACGATGGACAGGACCTCGTCGCTGCCGCGCCCATAAGCCAGCCAAGCATTGAAGTCGTCCACCCCGTGCGCCGGGGCCGAATGCACGATGCCCGTGCCCGCGTCATTGCCCACATAGCTGGCAAGATAGACTGGCGCGGCGCGGTTGTAGAACGGATGGCGAAATTCGATTCTGTCCAGCGCCGCGCCTTTGGCCGTGCCAAGCGTTTCGCCGGAGAGTCCGTAACGCGCCAGCGCCTCCCCGGCCAGTTCCTTTGACAGCACGAGCAAGCGTTCGCCGACATCGACCAGCACGTAATCCAGCGCCGGATGCATGTTGAGCGCTTGATTCGCGGGAATCGTCCAGGGCGTCGTCGTCCAGATCACCGCCGCGGCGGGCTTCGCAAACCGCGCCAGCCCGAAAGCCGCCGCCAGCCGCCCCGCATCGGCATCGCTTACGGGGAAAGCCGCGTCGATGGTTGGCGAGGTTTTATCGGCGTATTCCACTTCCGCCTCGGCCAGCGCCGAACCGCAATCGAAACACCAGTTCACCGGCTTCAGGCCCTTGAAGACGTAACCGCGCTTCACCATTTCCGCTAGCGCGCGGATTTCGTTCGCCTCGTTGGCGAAATTCATCGTCAAATAAGGCTTGTCCCAGTCCCCGAGCACCCCGAGGCGGATGAATTCCGCTTTCTGGATGTCCACCTGCCCGGCGGCGTAAGCGCGGCACAGCTCGCACACCTTGGCTGCGGGCAAATGCTTGCCGTGCGTCACCTCGACCTTGTGCTCGATCGGCAGTCCGTGGCAATCCCATCCCGGCACATACGGCGCGTCGAACCCGGCGAGCGTCTTTGCGCGCACCACGATGTCCTTCAGAATCTTGTTGAGCGCGTGGCCGAGGTGCAAATGCCCGTTCGCATACGGCGGGCCGTCGTGCAAGATGAAGCGCGGCCGCCCCGCGCTTGCCGCGCGGATGCGTTGGTAAAGTCTTTTCTCTTGCCATGCCGCGATCCAGCCCGGCTCGCGTTTGGGCAAATCGCCGCGCATGGGGAAAGTGGTATCGGGGAGATTCAGCGTATCCCGGTAATTGGCAGTCATGGTTCAATCCTGAATAGTCTGGCCGTGCGGGCGGTCCGGATGGCGGGAAAACCAGTCGCGCGCCGCCAGAACGTCGCGCCTGATCTGTGCCTTGAGCGTGTCGAGCGACGCAAAGCGCATCTCCTCGCGCAGCTTGTGCAGAAAAACGGCCCGCACGCGCGCGCCGTAACAATCGCCTTCCCAGTCGAGCAAATGGACTTCCAGCCGGAGATCGCCACCCACCGTCGGACGCCGACCGATATTGGCAACGCCGGGCAGGCGCTTTGCCTCCAGCCCTTCCACCGCCACAGCAAACACGCCCGAGACGGGCGGGCGGCGATTCCGGAGCGGCAGATTGAGCGTCGGGAAACCGATCCGCCGCCCGATCCGCTCGCCGTGCGCGACCCGCCCGGTTATCGCATACGAGCGCCCGAGTAGGCGCGCCGCGTGATCCAGATCGCCCGCTTCCAGCGCCTCGCGCACGGCGGAACTCGACGCCCGTTCGCCGGCGACGGCCAGCGTTGGCATGGCCTCGACGCTGAAACCGTGCTCCTGGCCCGCCGCCTGCAACATGGCGAAATCTCCGGCGCGACGCTCGCCGAAGCGGAAATCGTCGCCGATGAGCAGATGCCGCGCCCGCAAGCCGCGCACCAATACCGCATCGACGAATGCCGTCGCGTCCAGGCGGGCAAAGCGCGCGTCGAACCGCTGCACATGCACCCGATCCACCCCGCTGGCGGCGAGCAGGGGCAGCTTTTCGCGTAACGAAGTCAAACGCGCTGGCGCGTCGCCGGGCGCGAAAACCTCGCGCGGATGCGGCTCGAAGGTCAGCGCCACCGCAGGCAGCCCGCGCGCGCGCGCCTCATCGACGAGCAGGCCCAGAAGCGCCCGATGCCCCTGATGCAGACCATCGAAATTGCCGATGGTGAGCACGCAGGGCCGCCCCGCTGGATCGGAAAAACCGCGAAGAACCTGCATGAACCGCCCAAAAAAGGGCTGATTATACTGGGAATGCTGCCGGGCAGCATTCTGGGAAGGGCGATCTTGGCGGCGGCGGGGCGTGGACTTTTCAAGTATCTTGACGAGTGTTGGCTTTGGCACTGACGGTTGCACAACGACGTGTTCCAAGCGACAAGGCCGGATGATTAATGTCAACATATTTATTCTGCCAGAGTCGCCGCTGGGCCGCCAGCGTAGAATCCCGCGTTCTCCTGTTCTTGCGAATCGCTCGATGCTTCACCCCACTCCTTTCGACGTCATCGTCGTTGGCGGCGGCCATGCCGGTGCCGAAGCCGCGCTGGCAGCCGCGCGCATGGGCTGCCGTACGTTGCTACTGACCCACAACTTCGAGACGCTGGGCGCGATGAGCTGCAACCCCTCGATCGGCGGCATTGGCAAGGGGCATCTGGTCAAGGAAGTCGACGCGCTTGGCGGCGCAATGGCGGCGGCGGCGGACGAGGCAGGCATCCAGTTCCGCATCCTCAATGCTTCCAAAGGGCCGGCGGTGCGGGCGACGCGGGCGCAGGCCGACCGCGCGCTTTACCGGCATGCCATCCGGCGGCGGCTGGAGAATCAGCCCAACCTCTGGCTGTTCCAGCAGGCGGTCGATGACATCATCGTGGAAGGCGGGCGCGTAGCCGCCGTCGTCACCCAGATCGGCCTGCACTTCGCGGCGCGCGCGGTCGTGCTCACCACCGGCACCTTTCTCAACGGCTTGATCCACGTCGGGCTGGCGCATTACCCGGCGGGCCGCGCGGGCGATCCGCCCGCCATCCGGCTTGGTGAGCGGCTCAAGGAACTCGGGCTGCCGCAAGGCCGCCTCAAGACCGGCACGCCACCCCGGCTCGATGCGCGCAGCATCGACTTTTCGGCCCTCACGGAGCAGCCCGGCGACACCCCGACGCCCGTCTTCAGCTTTCTGGGGCGGCCCGAACAACACCCGGCGCAACGTCCCTGCTGGGTGACGCAGACCAATCCCCGCACCCACGACATCATCCGTGCCGGACTCGACCGCTCGCCGATGTATACCGGCGTGATAGAAGGCACGGGGCCGCGCTACTGCCCTTCCATCGAGGACAAAATCCACCGCTTCGCCGGGCGCGACAGCCATCACGTGTTCCTGGAGCCGGAAGGGCTGGCGACGCATGAAATCTATCCGAACGGGATTTCCACCTCGCTGCCATACGATGTGCAGCGCGATTTCGTCCATTCCATCGCGGGGTTGGAAAACGCGCACATCCTGCGGCCCGGCTACGCC
>JAIRMC010000020.1 GCA_031258965.1 Azoarcus sp.
CACACAGGATTGCCCGGTCAAGCGGGCAACAGCCTCGGGCTACCCTTGTCCGTAAGGTTGGCCGGGCGAGCGGGCGACCCTAACTCATTTGGATGAAAAGGTACTCCCCCACCCCCCCGTTTACGGGTCTTTCGCACCTCACGTTTCCGCCAGTCATATTCCCCGTATAAGGGGTTATGTTGTTACTGTTATGTGTTAAAGTTATATGCCGTACAGATGCTGCGACGGCCTCGGGCATCCCCCGCCGCCCTGGATGGCCGGGTGATCTGGCGACAGCCTCGGATACCCTTCGCCGCCCTGGATGGCCGGGCGAGCGGGTGACAGCCTCGGATACCCCTCGCACGCAGGGATTGGCCGGGCAAGCGGGCGACAGCCTCAAGGCCGCCACGTCCGCAGGGATTGGCCGGACAACCGGGAGACAGCCTCTGGCACCCCCCGCCCGCAGGGTTGGCCGGGTAATCAAACGACGGCATTGGAGTACATCGGACTGTGCCGGTAAAGGTGGATCAGGTGGATCAAGTGCACTTGATCCACACTTATCATAGCCTGTGACAAAAAAACCCTTTGATTACAAAGACTTAGTCACCCTGTCACAGGTGGATCAGGTGGATCAAGTGAAAAAACGAAGAGTAAGAGTTTATCAAGTGAAAAATTGCAGAAACAATGCATTCAGGATACAAGAGAAAAACCGCAAAGTAACAATGTTATTTATATATAAATATATATATATCATAAATGACCTTTTTCCTATTTTCACAATTTTCTACATTTTCACCCGGTGTTTTCCTGAAACATTGCTTTTTTCACTTGATCCACCTGATCCACCTGTGACAGGGTCGCTAAATCTTTGTAATTAAAGAGTTTTGTTGTCACAGGCTATGATAAGTGTGGATCAAGTGCACTTGATCCACCTGATCCACTCGTGACAAACGCTTAAATTTCCCTGTCACAAGCTGTTTGGTTGTGACACTCGTAAAATAGAACCCCATGAATGCGCGTCCTTGCTGGGTTTTTGGCATGTTATCCTGATAAACGCTCTTGCGATTCAGCCTTGAAAACCGCGTGAAAAGGGCTTGAAGTGAAGTCATGCGTCTGCCAGCCTTCAAACATTTTTCGCTCCAGACGCTCAAATTCTCATCAAACAGTTTTCGGACATTCCCCGCTCAAATTGCATAACATCGCCTTGGCTGGTCTGTGTCGGGAGGTTCGGCGACCCTAACCTGTTTGTATAAAAAGGTACTCCCATACCCCCCCGATTGAGGGTCTTTCGCACGCAGGATTGGCCGGGCAGCCTGGCGACAGCCTCGGATACCCTTCGCCGTCCTGGATGGCCGGGCAATCTGGTGGCGGCCTCGGGCACCCCTTGCACGCAGGATTGGCCGGGCGAGTTGGCGACGGCCTCGGGCAGTCCCCGTCCGCAGGGGTTAGCCGGGCGAGTTGGCGGCAGCCTCGGGACTGCCCCTGCACACAGGGTTGGCCGGGCGAGCGGACGACGGCCTCGGATACCCTTCGCCGCCTTGGATGGCCGGGCGAGCGGGCGACGGCCTCGGATACCCCTTGCCGTCCTGGATGGCCGGGCGAGCGGGCGACGGCCTCGGATACCCCTCGCACGCAGGGTTGGCCTGGTGATCTGGCGGCGGCCTCGGGCACCCCTCGCACGCAGGATTGGCCGGGCGATCTGGCGACAGCCTCGGATACCCTTCGCCGTCCTGAATGGCCGGGTGATCTGGCGACAGCCTCGGTCCGCCCCCGTCCGCAGGGTTGGCCTGGCGATCTGGCGACGGCCTCGGGAAACCCCAGTCCGCAGAACAATATAGTCAAAAACTATCTTCGATGTAACATTTTCACGCCAAAAATGTCACATTTCTTGCCATGGCAAGGCATTTGGACGCGACGTTTCACTCCAATACTTTTTGTTTTTTTATAGCTTAGGGTTATAAGCAATATATAGATTGCCATTTAAATATCCAAGTGGTTGTAATTAAAGGATATTTTGTTTATTTGCAGACCTTCGTTATGCAATTTATTGGTGACATTTTTTCCCTAAAAATGTCACAAAAGTTGCGTTATGGTCACTCCCGACATGAACGGAACGGTTCCGATCATGAACATAGGGAGAATAAAAATGGAACACCCCCCACGCCGGTTCTTGAGGATCAACCAAGTATCTGAAAAGGTAGGCTTGTCCAAGTCCACTTTGTACGACAGGGTCAACAAAAAATCAAAGTGGTATGACCCTTCATTTCCTGCGGGCATCCGCCTTGGAAGCGGGCCGACAAGTCCGGTCGTATGGCTTGAAAGCGATATCGACACATGGATGGATGCGCAAATCGAAAAGTCCATGAGGTGCGCCAATGGACATTGAAAAGCTCGTACAGACATTCATCAACAATGCCGGGGATGGCGATCTTGATTTGCTGTTGCCCGCCTATGTGGATGAATTGAAGCACGTCATGAGTGAGGCGTATACGCTCCATCATGAGTTTGGAACGGAAGACAAGGACTTGATGTTTTTTGCCTTGTTCCTTGTCTTGCTGAGCATTGCGGGAAAATTGGCGACGATAGGCCATGAATTGTACTTTTTCCGCATTCTGGAGATAGAAAAGAAAAGACCCTCCACCCGTAGAAGGCGAAAAGCCGCCCGGCCAAGCGGTGATGATCTTGGCTTGGGTATAGACCTGGACGCCCCTATTGACATAAGCAACATAGTCAATGATGAAGGATGCGGGAATGAATGAGGCATCATTCAGGAATACCGCACAAGCCGCCCTGTGCCGTTTCGATGCTGTAATGGCGCATATCGGCCTGTCTGGCGGGAAAAACAGCGGCAACGAATATCTGCCGCTCAATCCCCGCCGTGACGACAGGACGCCCGGCAGCTTGAGTATCAATCGAAATACCGGGGTTTGGAGTGAATTTGCCACGGGCGAAAACGGCGGCGATCTTGTGTCGCTTGCCGCCTATGTCTGGAATTGCAAACAAGGCGAAGCGGCGGCCAATCTGGCCCAATTCCTGGGCTTGTCCAATGCCGCCCCTGCCGCCCCTGCCGCTGCGCCTTCCATGCCGCCAAAAGCGCGCATGACGGCGGACAATAGCGCCTATTGCGAAGTGATTCCCCCCCATGCGCCGCCCCCGCCTGCCGCGCATCCCCGGCATGGGCAGCCTGTGCGCCGCTACGCCTACTTGACGGCCTCGGGCGAGACAGCCTTTTACATTGATCGCTTCGAGACGGCGGCGGGCAAGGTATTCGCGCAACTGAGCCTATGGAAAGACGCGGGCGGCGCGCTCAAATGGCGATGGAAATCCCCGCCCGCGCCGCGCCCGCTGTACGGACTCGATGCCCTGGCGGCGCGTCCGCATGCGCCCGTGATCGTGTGCGAGGGCGAAAAGGCGGCGGAAGCGGCGCGTTCGCTGTTTCCCGGCTTCGTGGTGATCTGCTGGCCGGGCGGCGCGAACGCGGCGGGAAAAAGCGATTTTGCGCCGCTGGCGGGGCGGAATGTAACCTTGTGGCCGGATGTCGATGAGGCTGGCGAGGCGGCCATGAAGGAAGTCGCGGCGATCTTGCGCAAGCTTTCCCGCCCGCCTTTGGCCCTGTACCGGGTGAATCCCGGATTCTTCGGATTGAAGGGCGACAAAGGGGCGGATGCGGCGGACATGCAAGGGTGGGATGCCGCCCGCTGCGCCCGCGAATGCACGGACAAAAGCGGATGGCGCGCCCCCGTGGAAGCTTCCGCACCGAACCGGAAACCCGCCCGCCGGTCTGAAAGCGCGCGCTTCCGGCTTGAGGACGACGGGGTATATGCGATCGATGCGGAAGGCAAAACCAAATGGATTTGCGCGCCGCTGGAAATCATGGGCTATACAAGAAATAGTAATAATTGCGGGTGGGGGCTGGGCGTCCGCTTCCGTGATGAAGACGGCAGGACGCATACCGATATTATTCATAAAGAATCATTGATCGGCGATGGAAAGGAAGCATTGATAATATTACAGAAAAATGGATTGCGAATTGGCGCGGGAAAGCATGCCAAGGCATGCGTAATCGAGTATCTCGAAGCCGCGCACCCTGAAGGCCGCATCCGCACGACACGGCAAACGGGGTGGCACAAGGCAAAGGACGGTTCGCCTGTGTTTGTACTCCCCGATAGCGCGACATATGGAAATATGGACGAAACATGGTTATATGAAAATGAGGACGAAAAATACGCAAACCTTTTTTCCGAACGGGGCACGCTCGATGACTGGCGGGAAAACATCGGCAAGCTATGCTGCGGAAATAGCCGCCTGTTGTTCGCCGCCTCATCCGCTTTCGCGCCGCCGTTATTGGACATTAGCGGGTCTGAATCGGGCGGCTTCCATTTCCGGGGCAATTCAAGCTGCGGTAAAACCACCTTGTTGAGGGTGGCTTGCAGCGTGGTGGGCGGCAAGGAGTATATGCAACGCTGGCGGGCGACCGATAACGCGCTCGAATCGCTCGCCATGCAACGCTGCGACGCGCTTCTTGCACTGGATGAACTGGCGCAGATAGACGGGCGGCGGGCGGGAGAAGTCGCCTATATGCTGGCGAATGGAAGCGCCAAGGCGCGCGCGATGCGGACGGGGGAAGTGCGGGCGCATGCCACATGGCGGATTCTGTACCTGTCCGCCGGTGAAATCTCGCTTGCGCAGCATGCCATGGCAAGCGGGAAAGTGGTACGGGCCGGGCAGGAAGTGCGCCTTGTCGATATTCCAGCGGAGGCGGACAAGGAAAATGGCGTTTTCGAGGATTTGCACGGATACCCTGGTGGTGGCGCGTTTTCGGATAGCCTGAACCAATCCGCCGGGAAATGGCATGGAACGGCCTTTAGGGCTTTTCTGAAGCGCCTTGCACGCGAGAATAAAGAAAATATAGCTCAACGCATCCACGGAGAGCGGCGGGAATTCCGTACTCGCTTCCTGACGGAAGCCGCCAGCGGGCAGGCATGCCGGGTGGCGGATCGATTCGCCCTGGTGGCGAGTGCGGGCGAACTGGCGACGGAATGGGGGATAACGGGCTGGAAAGAGGGCGAAGCAACGGCGGCGGCGGGAAAATGCTTCAAAGCCTGGCTCGATGCGCGCGGCGGCGAAGGCGATCAGGAAGAAACCGCCATGTTGCGGCAGGTATTGCGCTTCATTGAAGAGAACATATCAAGATTCGATGTCTGGCATAGGGCGAATGATGACCATGCGCCGCGCACGATCAGGCGGGCGGGGTTTGTCCGGTGGCTCTATCCAAACGGCATTCCAATCGAGCGTTATTCCGACAAGGGGGAAGACTTCGGGGCGGCGGAGTATATGACGGAATTATTCATTTTCCCCGAGGTTTGGCGCAATGAAGTCTGTAATGGATATGATTCGGCTGCGGTCGCGCGGCTGATGGCTGCGCGCGGCTTCCTTGTGCATGACAATGACAGGTTGGAACATTCCGTAAGGCTTCCGGGAATTGGTTTGAAGCGGATTTACCACATCAAGCCGGAATTCCTTGCCGATGGCGAAAAAACGACGGATTCATCGCCAGAGACATGATTGGCCTTGACGCGCCCTGAAAACTGGCGCATTGTCTGATCAGCCTGCAAACAACAGGCAACGGGTTTAGCAGCCCGGAATCACAGGCGCACGAGCCGCGCCATTCATCGCGGCTTTTTTTGTGCGCATGGACTCACCCCTTGGGCGGGCCGTGCGGGAGGGCGCAAGTCCTGCCGGTTTTCCGTTGTTTCCCGGTCTGCTAACCCGCACGGTTCCGCCCTCCTGTTTAGCAGCGGGAGGGCGGAAGGCAAAAACCGCAAACCGGAGTCCATCATGACAAACACCACCACGGCCAAGCGTCCCTGCCGCGCCGCATCGGGCGATGAAGGCATGCCCGCGCCCTTCCTGTATCAACACGAAGATGGCCGCTACGGCCTGTCCTTTGGCCCTGCCAGATTCGCCAAAGGCGTACCCGCCTGGCACCGTGTGCCGCTCGACATAGTCGAACCCGCCCCCGCCGAATCCAATAACGCTGTCTCGTCGCTCCTTGCGGCGGCGCACATCGTTTTTGGTGATAATCCATGGAATGTCCTTTTAGCCATTGATGCGGCCTCCCAAACCCTTTTATGGCTTGAAACCCTGTTTTTCGTGATCCGTGAATTGAACGAACGGGGCAACGAAAAAATACAGGTAAGGCATTTGGCCGATATTGGTAGCTACATTGCCGAAAGGGCCGCATCGAACGCGGAACAATCGCATGACGAGATAAAGGCCAGCATCGAAGCCGCCGAAGCACGGGAGGAGTCATGAACATCCTGGAAGAACACCCCGGCGGCGATTACGCCCGCATGGCCGAAGGCATCACCCAAATCATGACCCTTGCTTGCGTCATGCGTGACATGTTCACGGCGGAAAACCTTCGGGATCGCCCGTGGGACTTGGTCAATCTGCTGTACATGATTATCGACATTGCCGACAGAAGTACCGACGTGGGGGCATGCAAGAAAAGCAAACTGTTCGAGGCGCATTCACGGGCGATGATCGAATAGCGGCCCTGGGGGCATTCCCGCCGATCTGGAGAGCCTGGCAACCCGGCGACGGCCTCGGAATGCCCCCGCTTGCCGGGTTATGCCGGGCGAGCGGGCGACAGCCTCGGGCAATCCCTGCACACAGGGTTGGCCGGGCGATCTGGCGACGGCCTCGGGCAGTCCCCACACGCAGGATTGGCCGGGCGATCCGATGATGGCCTCGGGGCTGCCCCTGACATCTTCGAGAGGGGCAGCAAGCATTACTTAGGGGTGTTTTTGGGGGTATTTTACAAAACGTCTCTTTCAATCAGTACCAACCACGCCGGTTTATCGGAAACCTTCGATTCCGGCCAGCAGCACCATCTTGCGGACACGCGCGCACGCCGGGGAAAGTCTTGTGGGCAACGCCGGGGCGCTTGACACGCCCGGATCGCTGCCTATAATGGCGGGCTTCCCGAGCGGGAATAGCTCAGTTGGTAGAGCGCAACCTTGCCAAGGTTGAGGTCGCGAGTTCGAGACTCGTTTCCCGCTCCAGCTTTCATGCGGCAACGCTTCCCCCTGCGTTCCCCCCTTTTTTCCGGCAGTCGGGCGGATTGCCATTCGCCCCTACGCCGCGTCCCCCCCCTTTTTTCCCGGCGACCGCGCCGCGCCGTTCTCTTGCCCTTTCAGAGCAGCGCGTCTTTTGGAATCCCGCGCCGCTTGAGCATCCTGCGCAATTGTCCCAGCGCTTCGAGCTGCACCTGGCGCACGCGCTCGCGGGTGATGCCGAGCTGGGCGGCAAGCTCTTCGAGCGTCAGGAGCGGGCAATCGTCGATACCATAGCGGTGACGGATGACGATGCGCTGCTTGTCGTTCAGGGCGTCGATCCAATTGCGCAGCAGAGCCTCGATTTCGGCGTTCTGGATGAGCAGTTCCGGCGGATGGGCGTTATCGTCGGCGAGCGCCTCGCCTATCGACAGATTCGGGTCGACATCGAGCGGAGCGTCGAGCGAGACCGCGCGCTCGTTGAAAGCAAGAATGGCGCGCACATCGTCGACAGGCTTATCGAGACAGGAAGCAATTTCGTCGGCGGTGGAACTGCCCTGGGTGCGGGCCTCGACCTGGCGCTGGGCGCGCATGATCTGGCGAAGCTCCTTGGAGATATGCACCGGCAGGCGGACCGTGCGCGACTGATTCATGATCGCGCGCTCGATGCTCTGTCGTATCCACCAGGTCGCGTAAGTGGAAAAGCGGAAACCGCGCTCGGGCTCGAACTTTTCGAGGGCGTGGATCAGGCCGAGATTGCCTTCCTCGACCAGATCGAGGAGCGCGATGCCGCGATTGAGATAATGCTTGGCGATATTGACCACCAAGCGCAGGTTGCGCTCGATCATCGTCTGGCGCGCGGCAAAATCGCCCGCCCGCATCTTGCGGGCCAGCGCCGCCTCCTCCTGGGCGCTCAACAGCGGATTGGCGCTGATCTCGCTCAAATAACGCTGCGTCGAATCATAAACGACCTCATCGTCCACAACCGGCTCGCGCTGCCGCTCGTCCGAGAACACCTCCACCTCGGGGGGAAGCTCCAGTTCCTCGTCCTCGGCGTCTTCAGGGGGGGGCGGGCCTTCCATGGTCAAGTCAGTCAAGCGCGGGCAAATATTTGAGCGGGTCTATCGGCTGTCCCTGGTTGCGCAACTCAAAGTGCAGCTTGGGCTGGTCGGCGTCGGTGCTGCCAAGCTCGGCGATCTTCTGGCCCTGAGCGACCGTATCATTTTCCTTCACCAGAATGGCGCGGTTATGGGCATACGCCGTCAAGTAATTATCGTCATGCTTGATGATGACCATCTTGCCAAGACCGCGCACGGCGCTGCCCGCATAAACAACCTTGCCGCCCCCGGCGGCCAGCACCGGCGTACCCGGCTTGCCGGCGATGTCGATCCCCCTGTTGCGCAGCCTGGAACTGCCGCCGCCCATGGGCACATCGAACCCGGCGATGATCCGGCCCTTGACCGGCCATATCCACGGACTCCCGGCGGGCGCGGAATCGCCTGGCCGCGCGGCGGCGCTGGCGGAACCCGCCCTGGACGCCGCCGTGGCCTCCGCCGTGGCCGCCTCCGCCGCACCCGTTGCCGCCGGGGGCGTGCGCAAGCGTTCCCACGCCTCGTCGGAATACTCCTCCCTGCCGCCGCGCGGCTCATGCTTGATCGCAATAGCCTCCATCCGGGACGGCGGCGCGGAAGGCGTCGGCGCGCTTTCCCCCACGGGCGCCGTAGCGACCGGAACAGCTTCCGTAGCGATCGGAATCTGGATCGGGATCGGAATCGCCTCCGCCGCCGCGCCGCCGCGGCTCGAAGGCGGCGCGACCCGCAGACTCTGCCCGGCCTCGATCTGGTCCGGATGGGCCAGATTATTCCAGGCGATAATATCGTGCGGAGAAACGCCATACTGGCGCGCGATCGCGTAGACCGTCTCCCCCTGCCGCACCACATGCTCCCTGGCGCGCGCGGACACGCCCGCCCCCGCCCCCGTCCTTGCCGTCACCTGCGGATTGGACGCGCGCACGGGAGCGGCCCGCTCATCGGCGCACCCCGCGACCCACAACACCAACGCGCCGCACAACCCCACGGCGGCGCAGCGCGACACAGCGATCTTCCTGTTCATTCCGTCCCCGTCAGCAAAGGCACGAAACGCACCGCTTCGTACCAACTTTCCCTGAAAACATTCCCCTGCCGCTCCACCAACAACAAACGCTGCTCGCCGTCGCCGACCGGAATCAACAACCGGCCCCCCGTCGAGAGCTGGCTCTTGAGCGCGGGCGGCACCTGCGTCCCGCCCGCCGCCACGATGATCGTATTGAAAGGCGCGGCCTCGGGCAGCCCCAACGTACCATCGGCGCACTTGAGCCGCACATTGGGCAAGCGCAACGGGCGCAAGTTCTCGCGCGCGCGATCGAGCAACGCGCGCAAGCGCTCCACCGCGTACACCTCGCTCGCCAACCGCGAAAGCACCGCCGCCTGATACCCGCAACCCGCGCCGATCTCCAGCGTGCGCCCCAACTCATGACCGTCACGCAGGATTTCGACCATGCGCGCGACGACATAAGGCTGCGAAATCGTCTGCTGCATGCCGATCGGCAGAGCATTATCATCATACGCGCCATAGGACAATCCCTTCTCGACGAACTGATGTCTTGGAATCGCCGCCATCGCCGCGAGCACCTGCTCATCGCGGATTCCCTGGGCGCGCAAACGTTCGACCATTCGCGCCCGCGGCTTGGCGCGGGCGGCATCGGGAGTACGTGTATTCATCGAAATACTAATTCCGGTTGGAAACCTCCCCCTTCAGGGGAATCATCGAGCACGAGAGGGTCATGACCTCTTCCGTATGTTGCCGCCCGGCTACGGGCGTGGATTGAAGCAAACAAGCCAAACCAAACCAGATCAAACATCGAAAAAAGCTCGCCTCTATGACAACCAATCGGAAACCGTTCCGATCTGGGCGGTATGAGTCAAATCAATCTGCAGGGGCGTGACCGACACCATCCCGCCATCCACGGCATGGAAATCCGTTCCCTCCCCCGCGTCCGCCGCGCCGCCGGCCGCGCCCACCCAATACACCGTCTCATTGCGCGGCGTCATCCCGCGCACCACCGGCTCGGCCTTGTGGCGCCTGCCCAGGCGAGTCACCCGCAACGGCCCCAAGCGGGCGAAAGGCAAATCCGGCACATTGACATTGAGCAGGACGGGTTCACGAAACGGCTGGCGCACGAAACGGGAAACAAGATCGAGCGCCACCCGCGCCGCCGCCGAAAAATCACTCGCGCTCCGGCTCACCAGCGAAACGGCGAACGAAGGGATTCCGAGCAAATAACCCTCCGTCGCCGCCGCGACCGTGCCCGAATAAATCGTATCATCGCCCATATTGGCGCCGTGATTGATCCCGGAGATCACCATATCCGGCAACCTGTCGAACATCCCGGTCACCGCCAGGTGCACACAATCGCTTGGCGTGCCATTGACGAAATAAAACCCGTTGCCCGCGCGGCGCAGAGTCAGCGGCCTGTCGAGCGTCAGCGAATTGCTTGCCCCGCTGCGATCGCGCTCGGGCGCCACCACCGTCACCATGGCCACATCCGCCAGCGCCCGCGCCAGCGCCGCGATGCCGGGAGCGAAATAACCATCGTCGTTACTGACCAGGATACGCATCTTGACTCAACTGTTCGCGGAACGCTCCGCACGGCGGGCAAGCCGCCCCGGGAAGACAAAAAGAAGAAGCGGGCAATCCTAGCACAGCGCCCCCGCCGCAGACGAATACCCTTTCGCGCCGGCCCCAAAGTAACGGACACGCTCCCCGCCCTCGTCATCGCAAAAGCCGCTTCACCTCGTCATCGCGAAAGCCGCCCCCCCCCTCGTCATTGCGAGGAGCGCAGCGACGTGGCAATCCAGTTCCATCCAACCGGAGCGCAGCGACGCTGTTTTCTTGGCGGCAGGGTACGGACAGGCGTCCCTTCCTTCCCCCACCCCCTTTTTAATCAGCGTCGCTGCGCTCCGCATGGTTGGAAACCCTCTCCCGGCCTGCGGCCACCCT